>JADFFP010000125.1 GCA_022568115.1 Pseudomonadota bacterium
CCGCTTCTTGAAGTGGTGCGTGGGGCCAAGACGGATGCCGGGGTTCTGAAAAGCGCGCTTCAAGTTGGAAAACGCATCCGGAAAATACCTGTGGTTTCCGGAATTTGCTTTGGCTTTATCGGTAATCGCATGCTTTCTCCCTATGGCCGCGAAGCCCAGCGTATGCTTCTTGAAGGTGCAACACCAAAAAACATTGATGACGTTCTTGAAGATTTCGGCATGGCTATGGGGGTTTTAGCGGTCTATGACCTGGCCGGGATCGACGTCAGCCACAAGGTGCGCGAGGCGATGGGAGATAAAAAACCCGATGATCCCACTTACTGCGCCGCCGGCGCCGTGATGAATAATGCCGGGCGGTTCGGTCAAAAAACCGGCGCCGGGTTTTACCGCTATGAAAAGGGAACACGCGGGCGTTTCGAAGACCCCGATGCACTGGCTCTAATTCGAAAGACGGCCGAGGATTTGGGTGTCGTACAGGATCCACCTGGCAGGGAAGAAATCTTCGAGCGTTGTCTTTACCCCCTGGTCAATGAGGGGGCGAATATTCTCGATGAAGGGATCGCGCTTCGCGCCAGCGACATTGATGTAGTCTGGACCGCCGGCTATGGTTTTCCCCGCCACAAGGGCGGGCCGATGTTCTGGGCCGACCATATCGGTCTCGATAAAATCCTTGCCGGCATGAAAAAATACCGGGAAAAATTTGGCTCCCTGTTTTGGGAACCGGCGCCGTTTCTGGAACGCTTGGTAAGGGAAGGAAAAACCTTCGCCGATTGGGACCAGGAAAACGCTTAAACCCTCTCCAGCACCATCGCCTGACCCTGGCCAACGCCCACACACATGGTGACAAGGGCGTATTTTCCACCTCTCGCGTTCAATTCCCGCGCCGCGGTCAGCGCCAGTCTTGCCCCGCTCATCCCCAAAGGATGGCCCAGCGCAATCGCTCCGCCGTTCGGGTTAACGTAGTCCAAATCATCCTTGATTCCCAGTTCTCTCAAACAAGCCAGAACCTGAACGGCGAAGGCTTCGTTGATCTCAATTACGTCCATGTCCTTTAGGGATAAGCCGGTTCGCGCCATTATCTTGCCAGTTGCCGGGACCGGGCCGATGCCCATAATCCGGGGCTTAACGCCAACGGCCGCCGAGGCGATAATTCGCGCCAGGGGTTTCAGGCCGTAATCCCTGATAGCTTTTTCGGAACCAACCAACAAGGCTGCGGCCCCGTCATTAATGCCGGAGGCATTGCCTGCCGTTACCACTCCGCCCTTTCGGAAAGGGGTATCAAGGGCGGCTAGTTTTTCTAGCGTTGTTGTTGGCCGAGGGTGTTCATCCTCTGAAACCAGTCCTTCCTCGGTCTCGACCGGGACAATCTCATCCTTAAAAAACCCACGTTTGCGCGCTGCCTTGGTACGCATTTGCGAGCGGTGGGCATAGGCGTCCTGATCCTCACGACTGATGCCAAATTCCTCAGCCAAGTTCTCGGCGGTCTCCGGCATTGAATCGGTGCCAAAAAGCCGGTGCATTTCCTGATTGATAAACCGCCAGCCGATGGTCGAATCGTAAATCTCGGCCTTAGAGGCTTTCGGGTCGGTACCCTTGGGCATCACCAGCGGGGCGCGCGACATACTTTCGACCCCGCCGGCAATAACGAGATCGGCCTCTTCAAGCTTGATGCGTCGCGCCGCCTCCGCCACCGCCTCAAGGCCAGACGCGCAAAGCCGGTTGACCGTCACCCCGGGAACGCTGACCGCAAGACCAGACAAAAGAACAGCCATCCGGGCGATGTTGCGGCTGTCCTCGCCTGCTTGGTTGGCGCAGCCCAGGATCACTTCATCGGTGCGCGTCCAATCCACACTTTCATGACGCGCCATCAAGCCCCGGATACCATGCGCGGCCAAATCGTCGGGACGGAGGGACAATAGAGCCCCGCCAAAGCGTCCGATCGGGGTTCTGATCCCGTCTATCAGAAAGGCTTCGGCCAAACCTTAGTCCTCCACCACGGCGGTTGTTTCGATTTCCACTTTGGCTCCATCTTCAAGAAGGCTTTTAACCTCCAGCAAAGCCATAGCCGGATAATGTCCACCAATGACTTCACGGTAAGCAGCGCCAATATCTTTCAGGTTATCGATGTATTCCTGCTTGTCGGTGATATACCAGGTCATGCGGACAATGTGTTTCGGACCGGCACCGCCCTCCCTCAAGACTGCCAGGGTGTTCAGCAGGGTTTGTCGCACCTGGCCGGCAAGATCCTCGGCCTTGAACTCTTCATTTTCATTCCAGCCCACCTGGCCAGAAGTAAAAATCATCCGCCCCTCTGTCGCGATACCGTTAGAATATCCCTTTGGCCGGGGCCAGCCCTCTGGCAGCAATATTTTCATGATACATCCTTTCCTTCACTGGGAAGCCAATCCTGTATAATTTTCCTGAACGCCTCCGGCCACGGGACCGCCCTGCCCTCGGTCAAATTGACGTTAGCCATGGTGCCTTTGGTCCTGAAGCGGTGTTTCCCTTTACAGGTCACCGTTATTTCAATCTCAAGCGATGAACGTCCCAGCCTTACGGCCTTAAGACAAAAATCCAGGTCATCGCCGATGCGGCTGGCGCGGGCAAAATCCGCCTCGATATGGACCATCGGGACCCCAAATTTCTGTTCCAGGTGCATGTCCTCAAAGGAA
This sequence comes from Pseudomonadota bacterium, assembly GCA_022568115.1. Lineage (GTDB taxonomy): Bacteria > Pseudomonadota > Alphaproteobacteria > Sphingomonadales > SMXR01 > SMXR01. The sequence continues at coordinate 2,673 of JADFFP010000125.1, forward strand.
TATCCGAGGATCTCGAACCAGTCCTCAATTGCCTCGTTGATCATTTCGAAATAGCGTGGATAAAAAACGATTCCGGCCGGGTCGGTATGGCCAAAACGGACTTTCTTGGAATAAGAAAACTCTTTCATGATCAGTCCTTTCCGGCCTCTTTTGCGCGCAGTTTGAAGCGTTGAATTTTGCCGGTTTCGGTTTTTGGAAGCTCTTTTAGAAATTCGATCGCGCGCGGGTACTTGTAAGGCGCAATGGTCGCCTTGACATGATCTTGTAACGCCTTGACCGTTTCGTCCGAAGCGTCAGCGCTGTTTTCCAGCACCACAAAGGCCTTGACGATCGATCCGCGCTTTTCATCCGGAGACGCCACCACTGCGCATTCAAAAACAGCTTCATGGGCAAGAAGTGAATCCTCAACCTCGGGCCCTGAGATATTGTAACCGCTAGAAATGATTATGTCGTCTGAGCGCGACTTGAACCAGAAATAACCATCCCTGTCCTGGCGAAAAATATCTCCCGTCACGTTCCAGCCGCCTTTGACATAATCACTTTGCCGCTGATCATCGAGATAGCGGCATCCGGTGGGTCCCTTGATGCCGAGGAACCCAGTATTTCCCGGCGGCAGCGGCTCATAATTCTCATCCAGGATCGCGGCCCTGAACCCCGGCACCGGCTTTCCGGTTGCCCCGGGGCGGATATCATCACCTGAGGCCGAAATGAAGATATGGATCATTTCGGTCGAACCAATTCCGTCTATCGGGCGCACTCCGGTCGCCTCTAACCACGCATCCGAAGTGACTTTCGAAAGAGTTTCCCCGGCACTGACACATTTTTTCAGGGAGCTGAAATCGTACTTGCCTGTAAATCCAAGCAACGCCCGGTAGGCGGTTGGCGATGTGAACAGAGTTGTCACCTTGAAGGTCTCGATATCCCTTGCCACCGCTTCGATCCCTTTTGCAGAGTTTAAGACAGACGAGGCGCCCATCGCGAACGGAAACACAAGCATTCCGCCCAACCCGAAGGTAAAAGACAGCGGCGGTGTGCCAGCGAAAACCTCATCGCCTTCAGGCTTTAGAATATAGCGCGAAAAGGTATCGGCCATCGCCATGACGTCGCTGTGGAAATGGATACACGCTTTGGGTTTTCCGGTGGTGCCTGAGGTAAAAGCCAAGATCGCCGGGTCGTGGGAGTAAGTTTTGAGCGCATCAAAATCACTTGGTTTACTCTTCATCTGCTGCTCAAGGTCGCCTTCTTCAAAGGTCATGATGGTTCGAAGGGTTTTGCTTTTGGCCTTGGCATCCAGTAGTTCGTCCATCATCCGGGAATCACAGAGCGAGTGACTAACCCTTGCTTTTTCAAGGACCTTAAAAAGTTCCACCGAACGCAACAACGGCATGGTCGCGACCACCACCCCTCCGGCTTTGAGGACCGCAAGCCAGCAAGCCGCCATCATCGGACTGTTGGGAGCGCGGAGCAGAACCCGGTTGCCGGGAACCAATTTCATGTTCTCAACCAGCACCCGGGCGATTTTATTGGAGATTTCATCCACTTCCCGATACGTCCAGGTCTGCCCTTCTGAGCGAATGGCAATACCGGCCGGATCATTTTTCAGAAGTGCCGAAGCAACGTTCAGATATTCCGGATACTTAACCTCTGGAACGTCAAATACCAGATCCGGCCACGCCTCTTGTGACGGCAGGTTATCAATGACAAAGGTGTCTCTCAAAGCTGTCTTCATTGCAGTCATTTACTTCAAACCCTCAAGGAACTTCCGGGCAATGATGATTTTTTGGACTTCTGATGCCCCCTCGTAAATACGAAGCGCGCGGACCTCACGGTAGAGATGCTCGACCGTCTGGCCCTTCACCACCCCCATTCCTCCCCAGATTTGGACCGCTTTGTCGACCACCCTTTGCGCCGCTTCGGTCGCGAACAGTTTGGCCATTGCGGCTTCCTTGGTGACGCGGACTTTTTTAACGTCGCGCTTCCACGCGGCGCGGTAGATCAGGAGCGCTGAGGCCTCGACATCCATATCCATTTCCGCCAGCATCGCCTGCAGCATTTGCAATTCCGACATCGGGACGCCAAACATTTTTCGGCTTTTCGCCCGCTTGCCAGCCTTGATCAGCCCGCACTTGGCAAAACC
>JADFFP010000126.1 GCA_022568115.1 Pseudomonadota bacterium
TCACCGCCGAGAACGCGGAGAACGCGGAAGCCGCGCCGAGAAGGGAAAAGGAGACGAGGGGATAGTTGGGGATAGGGGGATTTAGAAACTCGCGCGCCAAAGGCGCGCCAAAAAAAATATCCCCTTATCTCCAATCATCCCCTCGTCTCCCTTGATTATTCGCGATCCTCCGCGTCCTCGGCGTTCTCCGCGGTGAATTCTGCATTCAGCGCCCGGGCGGGATCGAGTAGGTGGCGGTCACGTGGGCGACCGGGTGCTCGGAGCCCTCGGAGTATATCGTGACCTCGCCCACCGCCAGGCGCTGCCCCAGCTTGAGGATCCGCGCCTCGGCGATCAGGTCGGCCGGCCCCGGCCGGCGCAGGAAGTTGCAGTTGAGGTTGGTGGTCACCACCGCGTCGGCGCGGCCGACGAGGCCGAGCACCAGCGCGTACATGGCATAGTCCGCAAGCGCCATCATCGACGGCCCGGCGATGGTGCCGCCCGGGCGCAGGTGGCTTTCGTGGTAGGGCATGCGCGCGGTCACCGACCCGGCTTCCAGCCGCTCGACCCGAAACCCGAACGCCTCGACCAGCGGCAGCGCCCGCCGGGTGATCCGGTTGAACTCGTCGACGCTGACGCGGGGCGCTTTCGCTGGCGTGTCGTCGGCCACTGGGTCTTCCCGTGAAGAAAATGACATCGGCGGTGGTTTTCCGGGCGGCAATCCTGCTTGCGATATAAAGGGCTTTGTCCACTCGTTGTCGAGGGCGTAAGCTCGCACCGAGCGAGGATGCGTCATGGCCAGCAAGCGAAAACCCGCCAAACCCCGCGTCACGCCGGCGGTGTACTTTTCGTCGCTGAGTGTCGAGAACGTCCGCTGTTTCGGCGCCAAGCAGACCCTCGATCTTACCGACAGCAAAGGCAATCCCGGTGATGGATTTTCCGGTTTCTTTTAAAAGGATACATGCTTGGGCGAGACGTAGCCGCCTTAAGGTGCTGGACGGGGTTTCCCCGGTGATCGCCCGGTAGACCCGGTGGAAATGAAAGGGGGAGATAGCTGCAACGCCAGCCAGGGTTTCCAATGAGGGATTGCCCTCCACCTGATCGTTGAGATATCCAACCACTCGCTCAATACGGTCAAAATAGGATTTTTGTGTGCTGGGTTTCATCAAAGCCTCTCCCTGGTTGAAGTGACCCTAGCAAAAATTAATTATGTTGGCGTTTCCCGGCTTGCTATTTTTAAGCGCCGAGCACCTTCGGCTCGGCCAGCCCCTCGGCCTTACAGGCTTTTAAATACAGCTCCAATATCCCCCTGGCGTCCATGACGTAATCGACAGTGCCGTCGGCGTCATAATTGATATTCTCGCCGAAATTGATGAAAATAATATCGGTAACGCCCTGATTATCCTTAAGGGTTTCCAGCGTATGGGTGGAGCCTTCCGGCTCGTGCACGTAACTTCCGGCCCGGTAGATATCCGGGTATTCGCGGTACTTCCAGGCGCCCAAGACGGTATAGGCCAGCACCTCGCCGGTGTGCTTGTGGGTGGCGATCGAAACCCCGGGATCGAAGCGCATCCTGGTCACCCAGATGTCTTTTGCGATATTCACATCCAGCACCTGAAACGTGATCCCCTCGGCCATGGCTACGAACGGCAGGTCTTTTTCATCCCGAAAGTTGGCGGTGGGGATGCCGGATTTTTTTTCTTTGGACATAGCCACCTCTTACACCAGCTTGACGAAGGGACAAAACCCCTTAAACTTCTACATTCACTTTTCCGGGGGATTGCTTATGAAATACCTGCTCAGACTTTTCGCCATTGTGCTGTTTATTCCGGCCGCTTTTGCCGGGGATCAGGACAGCAACATAAAAGCCCTGGTCGGCGGCACGCTGATCGACGGCTTTTCCTCAACCCCGATCCAGAACAGCGTGATCATTATCGAGGGTGAGCGGATTGTCGCGGTTGGCACGGTGGATACCATCGAAATCCCCGAAGGCGCCGAGGTGATCTCGACCGAGGGCATGAGCGTTCTGCCGGGCCTGTGGGAAAACCATGCCCATCTGATGATCACCGGCCATGCCGATTATGCCTACTGGCATCCCGCCTATGCTGACCGCTTTGTGTCCGAGATCATGCCGGCCTCGGCGCATCAATTGCTGCTGGCCGGGATTACCTCGGCCCGCGACCTGGGCGCGCCGCTGGCAGACAGCCTGATCATCAAAGCGCAGATCGAGGCCGGGGAAATCCCCGGGCCGCGTTTGTTTATCTCCGGGCCGTTTATCCAGCATGAGCCTTACCCCGGCACCGAAGCCTACCGCTGGGGGGTCGATGGCGTCCGCGACGCCCGCGCCAAGGTCAAGCGCCTGGCCGAGGCCGGGGTCGATATCATCAAGCTGATCGACCAGGACCAGATGACCATGGACGAGGTGATGGCGGTGGTCGATGAAGCCCACAAACATGGCCTGATTGTCGTCGCCCACGGCCACCGGCCGGAGGAGATTATCAGGGGCCTGAAAGCAGGCGTTGATAATTTCGAACACACCGGCCTCGCCACCGCGCCCGAATACCCGCCCCACGTGATCGCCGCGATCCGTGAGCGCACCGCCCAGATGAACCTCGGGCCGCTTTACTGGACGCCGACCGTCGAGGGGCTTTACAACTACACTTACAACCGCGATCACCCGGAAAAGCTCGACAACACCTGCTGGCATTTAGGTTTGGAGGACAGCACCATCGCCGACATCAAGGCCTCACTGGAGCACCCGGAACGCCTGCCCTACTTCCAGATCACCCCGCAGCGTATGCCGACCCTGAAGCGCAAGATCAGCCAGCTGCGCGAAGCCGGGGTGGTGTTCCTGATCGGCACTGATTCAGGCATCCCGATGAAGTTCCACTGCCAGTCGACCTGGAACGAACTGGATATCCTGGTGCGGGTGATGGGCATCCCGGCCATGGACGCGATCAAGGGCGCCACCTATTGGCCGGCGGTGCTGATGGGGGTTTCCGATGAGGTCGGCACCATCAGCCCCGGTAAGCTCGCCGATATCATCGCGGTCAAGGGCGACGTGCTCAGATACATCAACCTCCTCTCCGACGTCGACATCGTCATCCAGGGCGGTAAGGTGATTAAGCTGAGGTATAAGTAGGGGGAGGGTTAAAGGCCCTTGAAAACAAAAGAGTAATCCTCAAAAAGTTTTGAACATTTAAAACCTGCACGGAAATGGGTTTCGGTCCCTCTCCCTTCCATTTTTAAAGCCCCCCTCATGGTATTTCCTATAGCAATGCAATTTTCTTCTGAAAGTTCAAAACCAGTAGAAAATACCTTCTTACCATGTGTTTTAATTGGTGGAGTAAGAATATCCATATTTTGGGAATGGAAGCCAAAACCTAAGAAAATTACAGCTTCCGCCTGCCCCATTGAGTGCCTAACGGGAGCAATAATGGTTTTTTCTTTTACTTGTTCTGAATAGGTTTTTATCTGCGATGATAAATTTAACAACTCAACAGCTTCTAATTGATCTCCAAAGGGGATGGGGCTTTGAATCCCCTGCCAAGGAAGCGAGCCAACAGTTCCATAAGGGTGGTAAATTTTAATGGTTTTAACAATTTCCGCTACTTCATTTTCAGAAATTTTGAAAACATTGATCAACGATTTATAAAAAAACTGCTCAAGGCACCTATCATAATTGAAAACTACAAAGCTTACATTTTCAAAAATTTTATCAAGATTTCCATGTTGGGCATTGGAAATAAGTAATTGGAACAAACTCCCATACCAGGTTGGGGACAAATTGGCAAAATCCATTCTGGCTTCAGCTTTTCTTGGGTTTACAAACATAAGGCTCTTTGCTTCCGCCTTTAAAATTGCTTCACATATTCCTAATTTTCCGCAAAGCTCAATTTCCTGATCTCCATGGTGATTCTCAATGAAACTGTCTATTGAGCTTATTTGATAAATGGCATCTGCAATTTTCCTGCCACCATATACAAAGAGATTTGGGTCCCGGCCTTCCTCTTCGGCACAATGTAGTTTTATAGCCTCGTAAATTTTTGGGTCGCCCTTAATCATATTTCCATGATGGAAATATATATTTACCATTTTTGAAATTTGGGTCTTTAATTTATTGGGATTGACATTTTGCAAACTTGTAAGAGATATGTTTCCTGGAATTATTTTTAGTCCTGATTTGTGAAGATAGATTGATTCTTCTAGTTTTATTTTATTACTTAGAACTTCATGGATACTTTTGGGAGTTACTGGATGGCCTAGGTAGATACCAATGTTTGGGGCTGTGAAGTTAGCATCTAATAATATTACACTTTGGTTTTTAGAATGTAAGGATGAAGCTAGATTTATTGCTGTTGTTGTTTTTCCTGTTCCGTTTTCAAACGGTTCAGTCTTTTTTCCCGATTCCTGGAAACACGGCTAAAATCCTCTTCGCCAAGATTCAATCCTTCGGATTGTGCCATTCTCTGAAGATTCCGTAGATCTTGAAATGCCGTTTGAAGCTGGCGAGGACCGGGATTGTCTTCGTCGAGTTTTGCCCACTGGACGACGAAACTCTTGATCTTATTGCGACGGTCTATATAGACGAACCTTCCATCACGGATAATCTGGGCGGCTCCAGTGCTGTAACCGAGGCAGCCACGCTCTACATCAAAGCGGCACCTACAGAGGCTACCAGAAATTATGCCCTCTTCGTAGATGGGGGGACAAGTAGGTTTGATGGGCGCCTGACGGGGGGCACCGGCACATTGGGTATTGACATCGACTCTGACGGGGACGTGACTGTAGGCGGGGATCTTACTGTGTCGGGGGCAGGCCCCCATTC
>JADFFP010000127.1 GCA_022568115.1 Pseudomonadota bacterium
CCCGCACCCATCCGGGGGCATTTCTGGGCGCCGGCAAGATTGAGCAATACGCCCCCCGGATCGAGGCGGAAGAGATCGGCCTGGTGGTCATGGACTGCACCCTTAGCCCGGGCCAGCAGCGCAATCTGGAGCGCGCCTGGAAAACAAAAGTGATCGACCGCACCGGGCTGATCCTCGAGATTTTTGGCGAGCGGGCGAGAACCGCGGAGGGAACCCTGCAGGTGGAACTGGCGCACCTGACCTACCAGAAAAGCCGGCTGGTCCGCACCTGGACCCATCTCGAGCGCCAACGCGGCGGCTTTGGCTTCATGGGCGGGCCCGGCGAGCGCCAGATCGAGGCCGACCGCCGCCTAATCCAGGAGCGCATTACCCGCATCAAAAAAGATCTGGCGACTGTCGCCCGGCGGCGCGCCCTTCACCGCCAGGCGCGCTCAGCGGTGCCGTACCCGATTGTCGCGCTGGCCGGTTATACCAATGCCGGCAAATCGACCCTTTTCAACCGCCTCACCGGGGCTGCGGTGGAGGCCGGGGAACAGCTGTTCACGACCCTGGATCCGACCCTGCGGGCGGTCACGCTGCCGGGCGGCCGGAAAGTGATCTTGTCGGACACCGTCGGCTTTATCTCCGAGCTGCCGACCGAACTGGTGGCGGCCTTCCGGGCGACCCTGGAAGAGCTCCGGGAAGCGGGCCTGATCCTCCATGTGCGCGATGCCTCAAACCCGGAAATGGCGGCCCAGCGCGAGGATGTTTTAAAAGTCCTGAAGTCGCTTGATATTGACCCCGGGGTGCCGGTTCTCGAGCTCCTCAACAAGATCGATTTAGGGCCGGCTGAAGAGAGTGAGGCCCTCACCAACCAGTGCCTCAGGCAGGACCGCCGCCAGACCCTGTCGGCGCTCAAGGGGGAGGGGATTGAAGCCCTGCTTGGGACCATGGAGAATATTTTTGCGGCCGGCGAACTGGAGGTGACAATCACCCTGGCTGAGAAGGACGGCAAGGCGCGCGCCTGGCTGCACCGCCACGGTAAAATCCTGGCGGAAGGTCAAGCGGATGGCAAGACGAAAATAACGGTGCTGCTGGCGGAAAAACACATCGGCCAGTTTAAAAAGGAATTCCCGGACCGGAGCGTGGCGCGGAAAAGAACCCCCGGATGGCGCCTGACCGCTTAGGGTCAGGAGCCATTAATATGATCCCTTCAGCGGGAGCGAATTTTGGCAGGGAACAGAAGGCAAGTCGATGAAATATCGGACATATTTCAAGATTTGTCGACGCCTTCCCCGGCAAAATGCGCCCCGTCCAAAGGATACGGAAAGGAAAACCAGTTGCTGCGTCAAATCGCCTTGAAAAGGGTGCCACCCTTGTCTGCGCCGATTTCCTTGCACCTGGTCTTCCTTTCCAAACTGAATGTGACCAAATTAGTGGGTCCTGACCCTAAAGCTGATCCTTGGCCTTCACCCACAGCGCCTCCATCTCATCGAGCGCCGTCTCCGCCGGGGTTTTGCCCCGGGCCGCCAGCTCTTTTTCAATAAAGCGGAAGCGTTTGACGAACTTGGCGTTGGCGCCCCTCAAGGCCTCCTCGGCATCGACCTTCAGCCAGCGCGAAAGGTTGACCAGCGCAAACAAAAGATCCCCCAGCTCGTCCCCTATTTTTTCCAGCGGGGCAGGGGACTTTTCCATCTCTTGCCGGAGCTCGGCCACTTCTTCCTCGATTTTATCAAGTACCTGAGCGGCCTCGGGCCAGTCAAACCCCACTGTGGCGGCCCGCTGCTGCAGTTTTTCGGCGCGCATCAGGGCGGGCAGGGCGGCCGGCACGTCCTCAAGGATGCCGCGGCCCTTGCCGCCGCGCTCCCGGGCTTTGGTTTTCTCCCACGCCTTAGTTTGCTGGCCGGCGTCCCTGATCCCGGTCTCATTGCCAAACACATGGGGGTGGCGGCGCACCATTTTGTCCGAGATTGAGGCGACCACATCGGCAAAATTGAAATGGCCTTGCTCCTCGGCCAGCCGCGCGTGGTAGACCACCTGGAACAGCAAATCACCCAGTTCTTCCCTGAGCGCCGCCAGATCGCCTCTGCTGATCGCGTCGGCGACCTCGTATCCTTCCTCGATGGTATAGGGGGCGATGGTTTGGAAGGTCTGCTCGATATCCCACGGACAGCCACTTTCCGGATCGCGCAGCCGCGCCATAATCTCCAGCAATTTCCCGATTTTTTTGCTCTCGGTCATGGCGCTATGTTAAACATAATTATGAACGACATTCTAGCGCATACGGTCTTGATGGTGTGCCCGGCCGCTTTCGGCTTCAATCCGGAAACCGGGGCCTCGAACCCCTTCCAGAAGCCGTTTCCCGAGCTGACCGCCGGTGAGGTGCAGGAACTGGCGCTTTATGAGTTTGACCAGCTGGCGGCGCGATTGAAAAAAGCCGGCGTCACTGTCATCGCCGTTGATGATACCGATATTCCCGAAACCCCTGACGCGGTCTTTCCCAACAACTGGTTTTGCACCCACCCGGGCGGGCCGCTGCTGACCTTCCCGATGGCCAGCAAAATCCGAAGACTTGAGCGCCGCGATGATATCCTGGCGCGCCTCGAGGAGCTGACCGGCGCATCCGCGGACCGCTCACTGGAATCCTTTGAGCAACGCGGCGCTTACCTGGAAGGGACCGGCTCGATGGTTCTCGATCACCAGAATAAACTGGCCTATGCGGCGCTTTCTTCGCGTACCTTTGAGGAGGTTTTAGCTGAATATTCAGCGCTTTCCGGCTACCAGGCGGTGCCGTTCCGGGCTTTGGGGCCGGAGGGGGAGGCGATCTACCACACCAACGTCATGATGTGCCTCGGCCCCGATTTCGTGATTATCGGGCTCGATACCATTGCCCCGGGGGATCGGGAGCGGATCGCCGGTTTGCTGGAAAAAACCGGCAAAACCATCCTGAAACTGGAAAACCGGCAGGTTTATGAGCATTTTGCCGGCAATATGCTGTGTCTGGCCTCGAAATCGGGGGGGAGAGTGCTGGTGATGTCCAATGCCGCCAGATTAAGCCTGTCAGCGGCCCAGGAAGCCACCATAGTGGATAAATTCGGCTGTACCATCGTCTCCAGCCCAATCCCGGTCATAGAGCGCATTGGCGGCGGCTCGGTCCGCTGTATGATTGCCGAGGTCTTTTAAATCATCATCCACATAAATGGGTGAAGAATGGATATGACACTCTTTAATTACCCCCTCACCCCACCCCTCTCCCACGGAGGGGAGAGGGAGTCTTTGGGAAGAGCGCCCTCTAATCCCCTCTCCCTTGACGGGAGAGGGTAGGGTGAGGGTGACAAAATAATAAATGGATACCCGCATCCCCCTTCGCACAAAGCTTCGGCGGACAGGCGGGGGCGGGTATGACGATAAAAGAAAGGGCATGGCGGCGGCTCGGTCCGGTGTATGATTGCCGAGGTCTTTAAATCCCGGAAATAATGAATATATAAATTTTTCTACGCTTGACCGACAGCGGGGTGGTTTGATGACCAAAGCTTTCAAGAACGAGACCAGTCTGGATCCATCCGACTGGGACGATTTCAGAAAACAGGGCCACAAGATTTTTGACGATCTGGTGGACGATTTGGCCAGCCTCAGAGAGGGCAAGGCCTGGCGGCCGATGGATGAGGACGCAATCAAACCCTTCCAGAGCCCGGTGCCAAGGGACGGGGTTGGTCTGGAGGGCGCTTACCGGGATTACGTCGGCCATGTCAGGCCCCACCCGATGGGGCTAAATCACCCCCGTTTTTGGGGTTGGGCAGGGGGCGCTGGAACCCCTGATGGCATGATCGCCAACATGATTTCAACCGCTTTCCATTCGCCAAATATTATTTTCCAGCATTCATCGTTTTATGCCGAGTTGCAGGTCATTGAATGGTTCAAGGAAATTTTTGGGTTCCAGAAAGACGCCTCCGGTATCCTGGTCAGTGGTGGCTCAATGGCAAATTTCGTAGGCCTTGCGGTCGCCCGCCACGCAAGGGCAGGGGCAGACATCCGCAAGAAAGGGCTGGGGAGTAAAACCTATACCGTCTATGGCTCGGGTGAGACCCATTATTCGGTCCCGAAAGCCCTGGATGTGCTGGGTTTGGGTAGCGACAGTTTCCGCATTGTCCCCGTGGACAACCAATTCCGGATCGATGTTGACGCCCTTAAAAAACAGATCGTTTCCGACCGCAAGGAAGGAATGGTCCCGATCGCCATTTCCGCCAATGCCGGCACTATAAAAACAGGAGCGACCGATCCTTTGGATGAACTCGCGGACCTGGCGGAAGCGGAGGGCCTCTGGCTTCACTGCGACGGGGCTTTTGGTGCCATGGCGATCATGTCGGGCGAATACAAGCATCTGGTAAAGGGTCTGGGGCGGGTCAATTCTCTGGCCTTTGATTTGCACAAGTGGCTTTCGCAACCCTACGAGGTTGGCGGGGTTTTGATCCAACCCGGAAAATTGCTGGAAGAGAGCTTTTCCTACAGTGCCTCTTACGTCACCAAATTGCCGGGCAGCATTACCGACGTTCCGTTTTCCTTTTCCCACCGCGGGGTTGAACTTTCACGGGGCTTTCGGGCCTTCCCGTTCTGGTTCACTATGAAGTCCTATGGGCTCGAAAAGTTCGGCGAAATGATCACCAAAAACATCGAACAAGCCCAGTATCTGAAAAGCCTTCTAGATGCCTCCAAAACCTTGGAATGCATGGCGCCGGTGCCGATGAATGTGGTAAATTTCAGGTATAAAGGGGAGGGGGATTTGTCTGAGGAAAAACTCGATAAACTC
>JADFFP010000128.1 GCA_022568115.1 Pseudomonadota bacterium
TGGTGATCATCGGCCGGTCGATGAAACGAATTATCGGTGCGGCATAAAAATGCGGCTATCTGAAAAACTTTCCGCCCATCCTGAAAGAAGAAGATGGCGGCTATTTGCCCCGGGACAAGGTGCTGATCCTGTGCACCGGCTGCCAGGGGGAAATCAGGGCGGCGCTGAACGGCCTGGCCGGTGACGTCAATAAAAAGATACACTTAAGCGCCGGTGATACGGTGTTGTTCTCTTCCAAGATGATTCCCGGCAATGAGCTGCCAATCGGACGGCTGATCAACAAGCTGGTGGCGCGCGGCATAAAAGTGATTACCGAAAAGGACGCCGTTATTCATGTTTCGGGCCACCCGGGAGAGCCGGAGCTGGTCAAGATGTACGGCTGGATCCGCCCCCGCATTGCGATTCCCGTGCATGGCGAACCGCGCCACATTCATGCCCACGCCGAGCTGGCCGAAAAGCTGCAGGTCGGCCATGTTTTCCGGCCAAAAAACGGGACTTTGATCCGGCTCTCGCCGGGCCCGCCTGAAATCATTGGCGAGGTCGAGACCGGCTACCTGGCGCTGGACGGCAAACGGCTGCTGTCGCTTGCCAGCAACACCCTGTCCGAGCGCCGCAGGATGATGGAAAACGGCGTGCTGGCGATCACTATCACGTTTGATCGGGACGGCAAACTGGCCGGCCGGCCGGTGATCCAGCCGTTTGGCATCTTATGTTCGGCCAACGATGTCCAGCTGAAAGCCGACCTTTACGACCTGATCATGGCTGAAATTTCCACCTGGGCGCCCAGGGATGAACCGCATGCCCGTTACCTTGAGGAGGAACTGAGGCTTGCGGTCTTGAGGCTTTTCAGGCATGAAACGGGGAAACGCCCGTTGATATCCGTCACCGTAACGGGGCTTGAGAAAGGTTAATCCAGTGATCGGGAAACTGAACCACGTCGCCATCGCCACGCTGGACCTGGGGGCCGCCTCGCGGCAATACCGGGAGCTGCTGGGGGCCGAGGTTTCCGCCCCGGTGGATATGCCCGAGCACGGCGTGACAACCGTTTTTGTCACGCTTCCCAACACCAGGATCGAACTGATCGCCCCTTTGGGAGAAGCCTCGCCAATTGCCAGATTTCTGACCAAACACCCGGACGGCGGCATCCACCACATCTGCTATGAAGTGGCGGACATCGAGGCCGCCAAAAAGGCTCTGACGGCCAAAGGGGTCAGGATTCTTGGCGATGGGGAGGTCAAGACCGGCGCTCACGGCAAACCGGTGCTGTTTTTGCACCCCATGGATACCGGCGGAACCTTGATCGAGATTGAGGAGGTTTAGGAAGATGACTTTTGTGACCGGACTTATGGTGTATGTTATCTGCTGGTGGCTGATTTGGTTCATGATCTTGCCAATTGGCATCGTCACGCAACAGGAAAGCGGTGAGAAAATAGTCAAGGGCACAGTCAAAAGCGCTCCCGTCAGACCCCGGCTTTTAATGAAAGCGCTGGCCACCACGATTGTCACAGGCCTGGTCTGGGGCGTCATTTATTACCTGATCGAAACCGCTTAAACCTAAAACCTGTTCCAGGGATAATCACTGGGTAAATTATACCGGCGGGCGCAGATTTTTGTCGCGGTCATTGACATATAGCTGGTTCCGCCAAGCGGTCCGGCGGCCAGCCTCGGGTCTGTCCGCCAGGTATTCTTGTAGAGGTACCTGCCGTTTTGGATGACCGCCACCGCGTAAGATTCCCAGCGGTCGCAATCAACCGCCATGTAAGAGTAGAAATATTCAGACTCGGCGGAATCCCAGGCAGCGGTTTCCACAAAAATAAAGCCTGATTCCAAATCCACGAAAGCGGTGTCCGCGTTCAGATAATAGGCGTCGGGCCACACTTCCTGCCAGCTGTCGGCCTGGGCAGGCAGGGGCATCAAAAAAAGACTGGCGGTAAACAAAGCGGCACACCCCCCGGCTTTCCACCAAAACAGGGGCAGGTTAAAGCCTGTTTTTTTCACAAGTTTTGTCATCGATCATATTATTTCACAAATGTTGCCGCTTGGGGAGTCACATAAAGCAGTTATTTTCCCGGCACTAAAAAAACAGGATGCCACGAGGACACCCTGTTTTTGCGCTTTCGCGCGATGAGAAAAGATCCCCGGTCAATTTCACGATTGCTCGTGAATCCCCCCGACCGGGGAGGTGCACCGGCATCTCCCCCTGAACTTGACCGTTAAGAAACGGCAGTTTGAAAAGATGCGCACGAAGCGCATACAAAAAGATGCCGACGCGAACCAGATGCTATCACGCAGATGCGCCTTTTCCAGCGTTGGCAAGCTGGAAAATGAGTACAAAACGGTTCTTTGGCTTTTTTTGTTGCATCCCTGCCACAAGGAACAAAAGGGGGTGATTTTCTGAAAATGCTGAGAAATTAAAACCTTATGGCGAAAAGTTCATTGCCGGGGCCATCCCGCTTGGTTAAAAGAAATCAGTCACGGGTATTTAATTTAGCGCAAAAAGGATAAAAAGTGCGTCTTTCAAAATATTTTCTGCCGACTCTGAAGGAAACGCCGGCCGAGGCCCAGATTGTCTCGCACCGGCTGATGCTGAGGGCCGGAATGGTGCGCCAGGCCAGCACCGGAATTTATTCGTGGCTGCCGCTTGGGCTTCGGGTGCTGCAAAAGATCGAGGCGATTGTCCGCGACGAGCAGATCAACTCCGGCGCCCAGGAAATCCTGATGCCGACCATCCAGTCCGCGGACCTGTGGAAGGAATCGGGGCGCTATGAAGATTACGGCAAGGAAATGCTGCGCATCACCGACCGCCATGGCCGCGAAATGCTCTACGGCCCGACCAACGAGGAGCAGATCACCGACATTATCCGCCATGCCATCAAAAGCTACAAGGACCTGCCCAAGAACCTGTTCCAGATCCAGTGGAAGTTCCGCGATGAAATCCGCCCGCGTTTTGGCGTTATGCGCGGCCGCGAATTTCTGATGAAGGACAATTACTCCTTTGATCTGGATGAAGCCGCCGGGCGCCATTCCTACAACAAGATGTTTGTGGCGTACTTGAGGACCTTTGCCAGGATGGGGCTCAGGGCGATCCCGATGGCGGCGGAATCAGGACCGATCGGCGGCGATTTAAGCCACGAGTTCATCGTCCTGGCCCCAACCGGAGAATCAGAGGTGTTCTACCACAAGGATTTCGACCGCTTCGATGCCATGGCGGGGGATGCCGATTACAATTCCGACCTGCAGCCGGTGGTCGATCACTGGACCAGCCTTTATGCCGCCACCGATGAACAGCACGACGCCAGGAAGTGTCCGGTGCCTGAAGCTGATCTGGTCACCGGCCGCGGAATTGAAGTCGGTCATGTATTTTTCTTCGGCGCCAAATATTCCAAACCGATGGGAGCGGTGGTCCAGGACGCCGACGGCAACACAGTCCCGCTGCAGATGGGCTCATACGGGATCGGCGTTTCGCGCCTGGTGGGCGCGATTATCGAGGCCAGCCATGATCAGGCCGGGATTATCTGGCCGGAGAGCGTGGCTCCGTATCTGGTTGGCCTGATCAACCTGCGCGCCGACGATGAGGGTTGCCTGAAGGCCTCGGAAGGCCTTTATGCTGCCTTCCTAAAGGCCGGGGTTGAAGTGCTGTACGATGACCGCGCCGAGCGGCCCGGCGCCAAGTTCTCCAACATGGATCTGATTGGCCTGCCGTGGCAGGTGACGATCGGCCCCAAGGGACTTGAGAAAGGCGTAGCGGAGATTAAATCCCGCGCCAGCGGAGAGCGCACCGAACTTAAACTATCCGAAGTGGTCAAACACTTCGCGCACCTTTAAACCAACCTGGAGTCCAGACCCTGATATGTTTTCGTCTTTTGAATGGGGGGTGGCGTTTCGCTACCTTAAAGCGCGCCGGGGCGACAAGTTCATTTCGGTGATCGCCGGGTTTTCTCTGGTCGGCATTTGCCTCGGCGTCATGGTGCTGATTGTGGTGATGGCGGTGATGAACGGCTTTCGCACCGAACTGATGGACCGGGTGCTGGGTCTCAATGGCCATGTCACGGTCGCGGGCTACAGCGGCGGGATTGATGATTATGACCAGCTGACCGAAGATATCCGCAAGCTGGATGGGGTGGTCCGGGCCAATCCTGTGGTTGACGGACAGGTTATGGCGACCGCCCGGGGCCGGGCCGCGGGCGCTTACCTCAGGGGCGTCAAGCCTGACATGCTGCGATCCCATGAGTACGTCGCCGACAATATCCTTGAGGGCTCGCTCGATGATTTTGGCGAGCGCGATACCATCGCCATCGGGGTCCAGCTGGCCCACACCCTGGGCATCAGGGCCGGGGACCAGATCACGCTGATCTCGCCGGAAGGGACCGCAACCCCTTTTGGCACCGCGCCCCGGATGCAGGCCTACCGGGTGGTGGCGCTGTTCGAGGTGGGGATTTACGATTATGACGCGGCCTTCGTTTTCATGCCGCTGGAAAGCGCCCAGGTTTACTTCCGGCTTTATGACGCCGCCAGCGCGATTGAAGTGTTTGTCGAGGACCCGGATGACATAACGGGAATTGCCGGGGAGATGGAACGGCTTGCCGAAGGGCGCGGATATGTCCGTACCTGGCAGCAGATGAATATGTCCCTGTTCAGCGCTCTGGTGGTTGAGCGCAACGTCATGTTCATCATCCTGACCATGATTATTCTGGTGGCGGTCTTTAACATCATTTCCAGCCTGATTATTCTGGTCAAGGACAAGTCCAAGGACATAGCGATCATGCGCACGATGGGAGCCAG
>JADFFP010000129.1 GCA_022568115.1 Pseudomonadota bacterium
GGGGACTCCACAACGAGCATCGGAGGGCACTCGAGGTCTGGCTCTGCCCATGTGAGAATGAATGTGGCAGAACGACAGGTGCGTGTCAGGGGCACCTCTTCGGTCACCGTGTCTCCCGTGCTTATAACGCCGTGCGGATCAACTACCTCTGCCAGGTCCAGTACACGCGCTACCGCAGCGTTGAACCATTTGCTGAGACTTCCGGGTCCCTCGGACGCAAAGTCGAAGTAATCATCCGGGCCGCCGGCCAGGGTGCGGATTTTGCCCGGCCGGCCGCTGGCGCGGAAGCGCTCATATCCTTCGATTAAAAATTTTGGTGGTTTCATTTACCGATGCTCAGGGTTGGGGGCGTCAAAGCGGCACCCCGCATCCCATTCAGAGCGCTGGTTACCGTGGGCGGGAATGCCGCCGGCGTCTTTGAGCATCCGCGCCATATGCAGCAAATTCCAGGTCATGAAGGTGGTGTTGCGGTTGGTGAAATCGTTCTCCGGCCCGCCCGAGCCTTCATCGAGGTACGAGGGCCCCGGCCCGGCCTCACCCAGCCAGCCGGCATCGGCCTGCGGCGGGATGGTATAACCGATGTGCTGCAGGGAGTACAAAATGTTCATCGAGCAATGCTTGGCGCCGTCCTCGTTGCCGGTAATCAAACAGCCGCCGACCTTGCCGTAATAGGCGTACTGGCCGGCTTGGTTGAGAACGCCGGATGAAGAATAAAGCCGCTCGACCACTTGTGTGCAAACGGAAGATTTTTCACCGAGCCAGATTGGCGAGGTGACCACCAGGATATCGGCGGCCTTGACCTTCTCATAGATTGCCGGCCAGTCGTCCTTCTTCCACCCCTGTTCGGTCATGTCCGGGTAGACCCCGAACGCCAGCTGATGATCGACCGGGCGCAGCACTTCAACCGCGACCTTGCTTTTATCCATGATCGCCCGGGAGATTCTGATCAGCCCTTCGGTGTGCGACAGCTCGGGCGAGCGTTTCAGGGTGCAGTTGAGAAACAGCGCGGTGAGGTCGGAAAAATCGGTTGTATTGGTTGAACACAGCTCTTGCTGTTTTTTATTGAGAACCATGGGCGTTCCTTTCCTTTAATTTGCCGCTTCAATCTCGGTCAATTCCTTGCCCAGGAAATAGCTGATGGCGGTGCGGGCAATAATCAGGCCGATCAGGTAATAAAGATCCTCCATGGTTTTGGTCAGCACCGTGTTGATGATGTCGGAAACGATCATAAACTCGATCGCGAGAACAATATAACTGCCCAACTGCAGGCGCAGATGCCGAAGCTCTCTGGCGCAGGCGATGCCCCGAAGTCGCTTGATCTCGATCGGCACGGCATGGACAACAAACTTTATCGCCCCGATCAGGACAATAATAATGCCAACGATATCAATCGCCTCAGCCGCGTATTCAAAGAATTCCACTAGGTAAATAAGCATAATTTTTCCCCCTTCACCGCAAAAGCTTAACGGAAGGGGGGGCGGATGAAAAGCCACAAGATGTAACCCCCTCACCTAAATCCTCTCCCACGGAGGGGAGAGGACTTGTTTTTTATCCCCTCTCCCTTGATGGGAGAGGGATAGGGTGAGGGTGAAATTCAAAAAAGGGCCCGTATCCTTCATGGAAACGAAGCCCTTTTAATGTGGATGGGTGTTCTTAAGGTTTAGCCTGCCATTTGAGCGGCGTGGAGAAATTTCTGGACTTTCTTGAAATCTTCCAGGCTCATCCCGAACATCGCCTCGGCGTGTTTGCCGCCCCACTCATCAACCTCGCTGTACATCGACTTCAGGCCGGTCTCGGCGTCCGGGTTGCCGCCGGTAAACATCTCGATCATCTTTTGAGTTTGTTCAGCCAGGGCTTGCGCTTCAGGGGCCGAGGGGTCGGTCCCAAGCAAGGCCTTGGCATCGCACAGGAGGGTTTTCCACCCGTCGTTATATTCGCGGATTTGTTTGGGAGAAAGTTTTCTATTAGCAAACTCTTTCATTTGGTCTTTTGAAAAATGCTTTTCATAAACCGGCTTCAGATCCTTGGTTATTTTTTCTGTCATGGTTGTCATCCTTATCAATTTGGTTAAGGTTCGGATGTCCAGATCATTGCCTTCTTTCAGAGCAGCAATTGCCGTTTTCAGCGATTTAATCGCCCCCTCCACCTCGGACTTTTCTGTCTCAAGCGCTTCCAGCTGGGCCGCCAGAACCTTGGGCAAGGAAACCCGCGGGTCACGGAGGAGGTTTTCAATCTCTGACAGCGAAAAGCCCAGCTGCTTGAGGCTGACAATTTTTTGCACCTCTTTCAGCTCAGCATTGCCATAAAAACGCCGGCCATTATCCTGGGAGCGGACAGGGCTCAAAAGCCCCCGTTCCTCGTAATAATGAAGTGTCCGGACCGTCAGGCCGGTTTTTTTGGCAAATTCACCCACTGAAAACATGATCATCCTTTCATCCTTAACGTTCAGATGACCATTTCATAAAACCTAACGTAACGTCAGGTTCAAGGACTTTTTTAAGTTTTCAGGACTTCGAGAATATTTTTGCGGTATTCCTCAAAGGCTTTTCGCCCCTTGGCGGTCAGTTTACAAGTGGTTTTGGGCTTCTTGCCCTGGAAGGATTTGGTGATTTTGACGAACCCGGCGCCCTCCAGCTTGGTCAGGTGGGTCGACAAGTTGCCGGCGGTCATGCCGGTGGCGCGCTTCAAATAAACAAAATCGGCATCGGTCACCACATACAAATGAGTCATGATCAACAGCCGCGCGGGCTCATGAATAACCTTATCGAGGGCTTCGGGTTTCAAGGCCATTACTGGTCAGCCTTTGGGTGAGCGGACAGGAATTTGGCAAAGGTCCAGAGGCCAACCACCAGGAAGGGAACGCCGCTTATCATTAGAGCCCTGGCCGGTCCTTCGCCCAGCCAGATGGTAATCCCGGCGGCGGCGATGATCCAGCCGGCATAGCCAAAAAAGCGCGGGCACTTCAGGTAAATGGCGCTAAAGAAGGTGATGGTGGCGATAAACAGCGATGGCCCGGCGGCGAACAGGGGGTAATACCAGGTACCCTGGACATCGCCGGCACCGCCCTTCAGCCACAGGATGACCCCGACAGCTAGCGTCAGCGAAACAATAATCAGGATGGTGCGCCCGGCCCTGACATTGCCCTTTTTTCCCCTGGCCAACGTGACTTTGCCGATGCGCGGCTCGGAAATACGTTTGCGGGAAATTTTCCAAAAATTTACGATCGCCAGCGGCATGATTGCCGAAAGCGCTGAATTATCGATCAGCCAAAAGTAGCCAATCGCAATCAGGCCGATCCCGGAAAAAAAATCAATCAGACCATCCTCGGTCAAAGTTTTAGCGGCGAACTTTTCCGCCTGTTTCACTGTCGTCATCATTTTATTGCTCCAATGCAAAGTAGTTTGTGTCACAAACCATATATAAAGATTTGAATAAAAGAGTCAAGGGAGGAGGGGGAATTTATTTTGGACTGCTATGGCACCAATCACCGCCACATCGTAATGGTTGCCAAGGCCTGGCGCCAAGCAAAACCACCGGAAAGCAAACCCGCCTTGACACTCAAGGATAAGAAACGGCTAATGAGCGCATGTACGACGTGATCGTTTTAGGGCTGGGAGCGATGGGATCTGCGGCCGCCTATGAACTGGCCCGGGCCGGGGCCTCGGTGCTGGGGCTGGAGCAATTCGGCCCGTTTCACGACCAGGGCTCGTCGCACGGACGCACCCGCATGATAAGGAAAGTCTACATGGAGGGGGAGGTTTACCTGCCGCTGCTGGAGCGTTCCTACGAGAAATGGCTGGCGCTCGATAAAATGGGCCGCCGCCCGCTCATTAATCTTTGCGGCGGGCTTTATGTCGGGAAGAAATCCGGCCACATTATCACCCAGACCCTGGCCATGGCGAAGGCCCACAAGCTCGCCCTGGAGGAGCTGGGGCCTGAGCAAGTCACCAACAGGTTCCCGGCTTTCCGGCCGGACCCGGACATGGTCGGGCTGTTCGATCCGGAGGCCGGTTATACCAACCCGGCCGGTGTGTTTTCCTTTTACCACCGGATGGCCAAAGAGCACGGGGCGGCGCTGCGCTTTAATGAAAAGGTCCATAGCATCAGGGTTGAGAAAAATAAAATCCGGATCAGGACCGGCCCACGGGACTATCAGGGCAAAAAACTGATTGTCGCGGCCGGCGCCTGGCTTGGCAAGGTGGCGGCGGGCCTGGGGGTTTCTCTTCCTTTGGAAGTCAGGCGCATGATCCTGAACTGGTTTGAGCCCGAAGGCGCGCCGTCAATCTTCAAACCAGGGCCGTTTGTCCCGAACCTGTGGATTTTGGAGGATGGCCGGATCATCTACGGCTTTCCCTGGACCGAGGAGGAGGAAGGGGTCAAATATGCCTTTCATAACCGCTTTCAGGTGGTTGATGATCCGGACCGGGTTGAGCGGTCTGTCGGCAAGGGCGAGGCGCGGGAAATTTGGCAGGTGTTGGCAAGGTATGTTCCGGATGCCGCGAAAACGCTGCTGAAATCCAAGGTCTGTTTTTATACCATGACCCCCGATGAACGGTTCCTGATCGGGCCGCTGCCGGGCTATCGCAACGTCCTGGTAGCGGGCGGATTTTCCGGGCACGGGTTCAAGTTCACCCCGGTGGTTGGCGAAATCCTCAAACAGCTGGCCCTTGAAGAGACCACCAGCTATGACATAGCGGCATTTGATCCGGCGCGGTTTAATTAGGAGAGGAGGAAAAGGTGCAAGATCAAAATCAA
>JADFFP010000130.1 GCA_022568115.1 Pseudomonadota bacterium
CGGTACCGAATACCGCAAAGAAACCAGCGAGTCGATTCCGGACGCTTTCGAGGAGGCCGGATACTATTTCAATGCCCAGACCACGCCAATCACCGGCGAGGTGCGTGTCACCGAACTCTTTGTCGAACTGTCGGCGCCGCTGCTCGCGGATGTGCCTGGAGCCCGGGAACTGACCGTTGACGCAGCGTACCGTTACTCTGACTATGATCTGGTGGTGGATACCACTAGCAGCTGGTCAGCAGGATTCAGCTGGGCACCGATTGACGATCTGCGGTTCCGCGGCACTGTCTCGAGGGCCGTCCGGGCACCGAATATCTTCGAGCTGTTCAGCCCGCTGACCCGGACGACATTCAACCTGAGTATCGACGTCTGTGATCAGAATGAGATCGATGTGCTCGCTGTCTCCGACCCGGCAGCGGCTGCGAATCGCACCGCCAACTGCGCCGCCGATCCGCTCGTGGGCCCGAACTTCACGAATCCGCTTACCTCCAACTTCTCGGGTGTGACGGGTGGTAATCCGAATCTTATCGAAGAGGAATCCGATACCGTTACCCTCGGTCTTGTTTTTACACCGCAATTCCTCCAAGGCCTGACCGTGACCGTGGACTACTGGGACATCGAGATTGTCGACGCCATTTCGACCTTTGAGGATGAAGATATTCTGCGCGGTTGCTACGACGGCCCCGCTCTGGACCCGACCTTCTGCGATTTTTTCACGCGAGTCAGCGATCCGACATCCGGGTTCTTCGGTGGCCTGAATTTTTTGGAGACAAAGCAAATCAACTTCGCCGCTTTGGAGGCCTCGGGGGTAGACACGGAGCTCATCTACGATACGGGTCTGTTCGGTGGTGATATAAGGCTGCGCGCGAACGTCACGTACCTCGACGACCTTACCGAGTTCCGCAGCACCATCGAGCCGACTCTGGGTGATGTCGAGACCGGCGAAATACAGCGTCCGGAATGGGCCGGCAATTTTAGCGCCCGTTGGAGCCAGGACGATCTGACGTTGGACTATCATGCGCGCTACGTGGGTAATCAGACGCATCGGCAGGTCGAAGAAAGTTCGATAGCATCCTTCGACAATCCGACAACGGGTATCCTCTGGATGCACGATATATCCGCAAGCTACGATTTTAGCGACACCTTCACGTTCTACGGAGGCATTCAGAATGTGAGCGACGAGCAGCCGTTCGATACTCAACCGAGCTTTCCCACCGGCATTCGCGGACGCTATGTGTTCCTTGGCGTTACCGCCAGATTGTGAGAGACAACAATAGCTAATAAAGTTAAGGGGCTTCGGCCCCCTAAATTTATCGTGCAGCTATCGTGATACCCGGTTTACTCGTCTACCTGTGCCCGGATGAGGCTGGCGAAATCCCGGAAACGGTCTTCCAGGTCCCCATCGGCGGCGATCGCGTCATAAGCGGCCAGGGCCTCTTCGGCCCGCCCCTGGGCGGCGTAGCTGGAGGCCGCCTGGAGGCGCGCCAGCAGGCCGTAACCGTATTTTGCTTCGCCAATCAGGGCCTCAAAGCCTGTCATCGCGGCGTCCCGGTCGCCGGCGGCTAGCGCGGTCATGGCTTGCTGGTACTGTTCGCTTTCCGCTATGCGCTGGGTGGTTACATACTCGTCCCAGTACACCCGGCCGCCCATGGCGCCGATAAACAGCACGATCCCGCCGATCACAAGGGGGCCGTATTTCTTCCCCAATTGCTTCAGTTTATCGTGGCGGAGTTCCTCGTCCACTTCTGAAAAAACATCTATCACTGCTGTCTCCTCGCGTATTCCGGGCCTGATCGCGGCATACCATACTCAAAGCCTGATCAAACCGCAAACATTTAGCCTTGCCATGGGAATAAATTTTTATTTGTCCGAATAAGTGTGCTCAAGCCCCGGAAACCGCCTTGCTTTGACATCTTCAGCGTAGCATTTCAGGGCCTTTTCGATCGCCTGGTTCAGATCGGCGTATTGCTTGACGAATTTCGGGGTTCTCGGGGACAGCCCGAGCAGATCCTCGGTCACCAGCACCTGGCCGTCACAGGCGGCGGAAGCGCCGATGCCGATCGTGACATTGCCGACCGCTTCGGTAATTTCCCTCGCCAGCGGCTCCGGCACCCCTTCAATCACAGTCGAAAAGACCCCGGCCCGATCCAGCGCCTTGGCGTCCCTCAACACCTGGGCGCGGCCCTTTCCCTTGCCCTGGACCTTGAAGCCGCCCATGGCGTGAAAAGCCTGCGGGGTCAGGCCGATGTGGCCCATCACCGGAATGCCATGCTTGACCAGGTGCGCGGCGGTCTCCGCCATCTGTTCCCCGCCTTCCAGCTTGACCGCCTGGACGCCGGTTTTTTTCATTACCCGGGCGGCGTTCCTGAAGGCCTGTTCCGGGCCTTCTTCGTAAGAGCCAAACGGCATATCGAAAACACACAGCGCCCGGCAAGAGGCATCGACCACCGCCTTGGCGTGGCCGATCATGGTGAACAGCGGCATCGCCAGGGTGGTCTCCAGCCCGTACAGCACCATCCCCATGGAATCGCCGATGATGATGATATCCGCCACCTGATCAACCAGGCGCGCCATCGGCGCGGTATAGGCGGTCAGAGAGACCAGCGGCTCAGCCCCCTTGCGTTTGAGAATATCGGGGGCCTCAAGACGCTTGCCGGCAGATTTTCTGGCGCTGGAATTCGGGGTCGACATTTAAATTCTTTCTATAGATTTTTTTTTTGTTTTCGATATTTTCCTGCTACATCCTCTTCAATTTGATAAGTCCAGCCTCCTACCTCTCTAACTCTTTCATAAAAATCCTGATCAATCATTGCGGCATCCAATAAATTACTGATGTTTCCTTTTTTGTTCGCCCTAATAACAACCCCAAAAGCTAATATCCCCGGGATAAACCACCACCATGCATTTACAAAGCTCCAATAAATCGAAAATCCGAAAACACCAAAAGCAACCCAATTCCAAAAATGAAAAGCTACTGACTCTGTAGTTTTGGCCGGTCCAAGGCCCCGAGCATTTGAAATTTGCAGGGCTAGACTATTATCAATTCCAAGGTTTAAATGGCCGGTCTCCCGCAAAGTCACCATTTGTTCATGGGATAAGTCTATTTCTTGGCAAGTAAAAACCTTTTTTTCCATCTTCTTTTTCTCCTCTGCCAGGGGTCCACATAATAATTTTTATTAATCAAAATGGGATTCGAACCCTTTTACACAATCTGTTTTCGGATCAAAAATTTCACAATACTTAAAACCCCTTTCGAGTTCTCCCCACATTTCTCTGCCTCTAATTCTTAATTCTGCTATTTGCATTGCAAGCAAAGACAAATACCAGATGCTCAAGGCTCCAACCTTAGACAAACCTTCTATTGTTCCGGAATTCTCACCCATATGGATTTTCCACAACATAAGAGTTTCAAAAGCAACTTCCTCAGAAACTCTAATCGGATCTTCAAATAACAGCAATTTTTCCTGATCAGCCCCATACAATGTCGTGGAATATTTTATTTGAGCAGCGATGTCTAAAACGTATCCTATCTCACTACCCGAAGCCTCTTTTAACCCGGCAACATATTTTTCAAAAAAAGGTTCACTCTCTTCTTTCAGCTTTTGCCGTTTGGATTTGAAAAGATTGAAGGCCATTCTTTATTCCCACTCGATGGTTCCGGGGGGTTTTGAGGTTATATCATAGACGATCCGGTTGATACCCTGAACCTCGTTGATGATACGGGTGGCGACCCGGCCCAGAAAGTCATGGGAAAAATCATAATAATCCGCGGTCATGCCGTCGCTGGAGGTCACCGCCCGGAGCGCGCAGACATAATCATAAGTGCGGGCATCCCCCATCACGCCAACGGTCCTGACCGGCAGCAGCACGGCAAAGGCCTGCCAGATCTCGTTGTAAAGTCCGGCTTTGGTGATTTCTTCCAGGTAAATGGCGTCCGCTTTCCTTAGCAGGCCGCACTTCTCTTTCGTCACTTCGCCCGGGATCCGGATCGCCAGCCCCGGGCCCGGGAACGGGTGACGCTCGACCAATGCGGCCGGCAAACCCAGTTCACGGCCCAGCTCGCGAACCTCATCCTTGAACAGCTCACGCAGGGGCTCGATCAGCTCCAGTTTCATTTTTTCAGGCAGCCCGCCGACGTTGTGGTGCGACTTGATGGTCTGGCTGGGGCCGCCGGTGAACGAGACGCTTTCGATCACATCGGGGTACAGGGTGCCCTGGGCGAGGAAATCCGCATCCTTGATTTTTCCGGCTTCCGCTTCAAACACCTCGATGAAGGTTTTGCCGATGATTTTTCGTTTTTCCTCGGGGTCCTCGACGCCCTTGAGGCGGCCGAGAAACAGCTCAGAGGCATCGCGGTGGATCAGGTTGATGTGATGGTGATCGCGGAACAGCTTTACCACCTGTTTGGCCTCGCCCTCGCGAAGCAGACCGTGATCGACGAAAACGCAGGTCAACTGATCGCCGATCGCCTCCTGCAGCAGGACCGACACCACCGAAGAATCAACCCCGCCGGAGAGCCCGCAAATCACATGTTTCTTGCCGACCTGGTCACGGATTGACTGGATTTTCTGGGTCTTGAAATGCTCCATCGTCCAGTCGCCGCCGCAGCCGCATATTTTGTGGACGAAATTGGCCAGGATTTCCGCGCCCTTAAGCGTGTGCACCACTTCCGGGTGAAATTGCAGGCCGTAGAAGCGGCGCTG
>JADFFP010000131.1 GCA_022568115.1 Pseudomonadota bacterium
GGCACCTTCTTTGCGGCAATAACAATTGCTTTTTTCAAATAATTTGGGAATGGGTGTGTTGTATTTCTTAAAGAAAGATATTCCTCCAAATAATCAGGCAATTTTTCCTCCCTCAAGTAAGACAATGGGACCGCCTCAACGCTTAACCTATCTTTGATTTTCCTGACCCCGAAGCCCAAAAAGGTGCCTTTATTCTTCTGAAGACTGAAAATCACATGCGCAATGGCTTGATTTAATATGACAGGTCGGGATTCTTCCGGTGCATTGGGATACATCGCTTCATACATTCCGATAGAAGATAAAATAAAATCTCGAACTTCCATTTTTCATTTACCTTATGTATTTAATCCGTTTCTTCTTTCATCCAATCTTTAACATAAGGTTCCATAGGTTTTAAAATAATAGGGCCATAAATGCCGGTATTGTTAAGCATTTCATAAAAAGCATCGGGGTCGTTGGCAAAAAACCGATGAAACAAACCCGCGGCTTGATATTTGTCATAACCGTTTGTTTTCAGCCCTTTGCAAAGTAAAGTAAAATTGTCCCCACCCATTGACATAATCTCAGCAGGCTCATGGCTCATCTTAACAAGGACATTGGCCACTTTGTTTGAGAAAAACCAGAACATTTCCCTCTCCTAAAGCAAAAAATTATAATCCGAAATTAAATTAAGCGTTTTCAAATTTTTGACCCCCTTTGTTTTAAAAATTATAATGAAAAAAACAAAAAGTCAGATTTCCTAGTCTAAACAAAACTTATTTATCTCTTCGGAAATAATACACAACCCCAAAGATTACTCCTACAATAACCCATTGAAGCAATAGCCGCCCAAAGTCTATGGAAGCAAGCGGAGGTGAATCCCAAAGAAAACTATATCCCTTATCAAGTCTTGCTCCAGCTCCTATTACTTGATGAAAGGGAGGATAAACCCCCATAAGGATAATCGCTCCCGCAGCAAAAATAATTATATTTTTCTTTTCCATCTTTAATTCCTTTCTTAACCAATAATAAATTTCCTAACCCTTATTTTAACTTAAATTGAGATATCTACAAGTTTATGCTACTTAAAATTGTTTTTAAAGGAAAGAGCATGTCTATCCAAAAAATACATTTGAGAAAGCTTCTCAATTTGTTTTACCTTTCAGAAAGAGAATTAATTTCTGCCCTGCGTGGGGACATACGCCATGATATTTACCAAGATTCTCACCCCTCACAACAAAAATCAGGCGGAGATTTTCATTCACCTTTTTGGAGCGATGTAAAAAGCTATCTCCATGGAGAGATTGATTTAAAAAAACAAACTCAAAAAAGGATTTCCCTTAACCCAAGAAGAAGGAGGTTGTACCCACTTCTCCAAAATGGATTCCTCAATTGGTGGAATGAAAAAAGACGTTGGAGCAACCAAGAATATAAATTTTTACAGGAAAGTATTAAGGGACAAATGGTTTTTCAGAATCATGAGCTAACTGTAAAAGTAGAAAACCTTTTGTCCCTAGATATTGGTGAAAATACAAAGAGATTAATCTATCCATACTTTAGCGAAAGCCCCCGTTTAAGTAATGAAGCAGCAAGAATAGGGCTTTGGGTTATGAGCCGGGCACTTAAAGGCACAAACCCCGAAGAAATGAGAATCCTTGATGTGCTTAGGGGAGAAGCGTTTTCTCTTTCTGGTTATCCTTTACAGGGAAATGAAGAAAACCTTTTTCTACAAAATTATGAGTACATTCTAGGGCTTCGCCAGAAATTGCTCAAGGATTACCGCTAAATTTCCTTGCCCCGCGTTGCACCTTCGGAGCGAAGCCCCTCGGTGTCGAACCAGGTTCGAATCTGCAACCCGGGCGGCATATAGCCCTACTTCGCATAAAGCTTCGTAGGGCACTCCTGCTCGCAATTCAAGTCTACTTGGGCTGGGCCGGGCCTGCCCTGCGTAGCCTTGGCGAAGCAGGGTGGCGCGCCCGGCAGGATTCGAACCTGCGGCCTCCGGATTAGAAATCCGATGCTCTATCCAACTGAGCTACGGGCGCTGGAGCAAGTTAATCGTGTGGCGCTTACATAACTCTTATACTAGGATTTTTAAAGAACCTTATTTGAAATTGTCGGCGTAGGTTTTGAATTTGGGCTTTGGGGTGTGCTCCGCCACGACGGTATAATCCAGCCCCTTACGTTTGGCGTAGCCTTCGGCCTCTTCGAGCGTTTTGAACTTGATGCGGATTTGCGATTGCATGTCGCCGCTGCCGGCCCAGCCCATCAGCGGGTCGGGCGATTTTTTCTCTTCAGGCGCATATTCCAGCAGCCAGGCTTTGGCCGCAGCGTTTCCCGATTGCATGGCGGTTCGGGCGGGTTTGTAGATCCGTGCTCTGGTCATTTCTTCACTCCTAGCGGCCCCACAATATCCTCATCGAGCGCCTCAATCAATGGCCCGATGTGCTTTTCATAGGGTTTCCAGCGCGCCACACCCTGTGTGTTTATGGGTTTTGAGACCTGCACCTGGCTGATCGTGTAGGCGGCCTTTTGCCCCTTGTAAAATTCCAGCACCCCAGCCTCCCACTGCAAGCCGCAAAATTCCAGCAGTTCGCGCGACCTGGCTTCCTGGTTCTCCACCAGGTCTTCGTAGGAAATCTCCAGGTATTTCATCGACAAGGTTTTTTTCCAGTGATCCATCAGCCCGGCGTAGAGATTGTAATAGTGGCCGAGGTCCCCGAGCCGGGCGGAATAGGCATAGCTTTCGGAAAAGCTGTTGGAATACATCGACAGGCAGTTGTCGAGCGGATGGCGCTGGATATTGATAATCCGCGCTTTCGGGAACATCGCCTGGATCAGGCCGCAATAGATGAAATTGGGCGGCATCTTGTCGGTGACGCGCAAGACCCCGCCGGGGGCGCCCAGGGCCTCCAGGTACATCTCGGCCCAGCCTTTGGCCTCGGCGCGGATGATGTCATAAATATCCCGTCCCGGATCTTCGTTGATCTTGAAGTTGAGCTCCATGAAAACACGTCCCATGGTCGGCATTTCGCCAGCGCCGTAAACGGATGAGTGGGTGGCGATAATCTGCTCCAGCAGGGTCGTGCCCGAGCGCGGCATGGCGACAATGAAAACCGGCACTTCGCTGCCCAAACCGCACCCCTCCAGCTTTTTCAGGCCTTGCCTGCTGAATATTTTTTTGCTCTCGGCAAAGTTCTGTTCCATCACCCGGCGGTCGTAATAAAGCTTGTCCTGGTCATAGAGGGCGGCGCGTCCGTCGTTGTAGGCTTTCAGGTTCACAAAAGCGCGGTCGAATTGTTTTTCCTTGTGGTAGTATTTGCCAAGAAAAAGATGGGTGTGGGCCTTGTCGAGCGGCCCTTCCCATTTGTCCGCGGCAATTTTGGCCGCCAATAGTTCGGCCACCTTTTGGTTGCTTTCCTCTGGTTTCAGGTCATTCAACAGGGTAAAGGCGTAGATATAATCGGGGCGGATTTCCAGCGCCTTGCGGGTCAGTCGCTCGCCTGCCTCCAGATCACCGAACTGGATATGAATCCGGGCCAGACCAAGATAGGGGCCGATCTCTTCAGGGTTGAGGGCGATCGCCTGTTGGCAATAAGGCTTGGCTTTTTCGAAATCGCGGGCCGAGAGGTAAAACCGGGCCATGTTGTAGGCGTGCTCGAAGGTCATCCCGTCGATCCTGATAACATTTTCATAAACTTCGGCGGCCTCGGCAAAGTGCATCGCCTTGTTGAGGGCGTTGCTCCAGAAGCGGTAGGAAAGCGGGTTTTCAGGGTGCAGTTTCGCCAGCTTTTGATAGGCTTCAGCGGCGATCAGCCAGCATTCGTTACGAAGCGCGATGTGCCCCAGCAATTCCAGGCAGAAATCAGAGGTGTGGTCCAGCTCCACCGCCTGTTTGGCCAAATCATAGGCCCGCGGGATATCTTCCGCGGCCAGATTTGAAAGCGCCAGCTCACCCAACAGATCCGAATTTTCCGGAAAGTGCCCGCGCAGAAACTCGAACACCTTGATCGCTTCGGCCGGTTGTTTCAGGTCGCGGTAGAGACGCCCCATCAGCATCAGCGCCTCGGCATTGCCGGAATCAATTTTGGTGGCCTCAAAACACTTGGTCAGCGCCTCCTGGAACTGTCCCCCGGACTGCAGCTGACGGGCCTCGGAAATCAGGGTCTGGATGGCATCTTTATTGATCAAGACAAGCGTCTCCCAAGGCCTCTTTCAGGGGGTTCAGGTGAGCGTCAAAATGTTTCCAGCGGCCTATGTTTTCCGCTGTTATCGGTTTCCTGACCAGGATATTGCTCATGGTCCGGACCGATCTCGGATTTTTGTAATATTCCAGGCACGCTTGATCCCATTCCAGGCCGGCAAAAGCAACGAGTTTCTTGCTCACCCGTTCCTGGCCGGCGACCAGGTCCTCATAGCTGATCTCAAGAACATTTTCCGGCAAAACCCCGGCCCAGTGGGCCAGATACCGCTCGAACAGGCGGTAATACCCGCCAAGATCGGCAAGCGAGGTGCTGGCCGGATAAGATTCGGTCAGCGGCTGGAAATACATCGAAAGGCAGGTGTCGAGCGGGTGGCGCCTCAGTAAAATGAAGCGGGCATTGGGAAAAATCGCATAAGCCAACCCGGCATAGGGAAAATTCAGCGGCATCTTGTCGGTGGTGTGGGTTACCCGGCGCTCTTGTGGAAGGTTCCTTTTATGAAAATAT
>JADFFP010000132.1 GCA_022568115.1 Pseudomonadota bacterium
CGGGTGGCGGAATCTTCCCTGGAGTTCGGAACCCAGCCGGGATTGACCAGCAGGGCCTTGCCGTCCGCAATTATTAAAGGGGTGTAGATGTGATACCCGCCCGTCCCTGTCAGGTTGCTGGAAAAAAGGTACAACTCCTGTTCATGAAGAAACTCCCCCGAGGCGCAGACCCGGCGAAATTCATTCTCCTCAAACCCAGCCAGCCCGGCCAAAGAGATTGGCGTCATCGCCATGTTGGTCTCAATTTTAGCCAGCAGGGCGGTTTTCCATTCCAGGCGCTCGAGCTGCCAAAACCCCATCCACATCAAAATGCCAAGGCCGAGGACTGTGAAGACCCCGGCCAGCAGCAATGATTTTTTATGTTTCATTTTTTGTGGCAGAATTAAATCCCTGAACCCCACCAGTAAATCGAGGTGAACAGGAACAGCCACACGACATCAACGAAATGCCAGTACCAGGCCGCCGCCTCGAACCCGAAATGCTGTTTCGGGGTAAAATGACCGATGTAATCGCGATAGAGGCAAACCGACAGGAAAACAGTGCCGATGATCACATGGAAACCGTGAAACCCGGTCGCCATAAAGAAGGTGGAGCCGTAAATGTCCCCGCCAAAGCCGAAAGCAGCATGGCTGTATTCATAGGCCTGCAGGGAGGTAAACAGAATCCCTAAAAGAACCGTGCACCACAGGCCTAACTTGAGGCCTTTTCTGTTCCCTTCAAGCATGGCATGATGCGCCCAGGTGACCGTGGTGCCGGACAGCAGCAGGACCAGGGTGTTGACGAACGGAATGTGCCAGGGATCAAACACCTCGATGCCCTGTGGCGGCCAAACTCCGCCAATCGCCTCGTTGCCCGCAGGAAACAGGGCGGCGTTAAAATAGGCCCAGAACCAGACGACAAAGAACATCACCTCGGAGGCGATGAACAGGACCATGCCATAGCGCAAGCCGATCTGGACCGTAGGTGTATGACAGCCCCCCTGGGCCTCAGCCACGACATCCCGCCACCAGCCAACAAAGGTTAAAAGCAGGCCCGTTATCCCGGCATAAAAAACATAAATTACAAAGGGCACATCATGCAAAGAGAATACGCCGCCAATCGCCATCAGAAAAACAGATATTGCCCCGATGACAGGCCATTTGCTGGGTTCCACCAG
Source organism: Pseudomonadota bacterium (assembly GCA_022568115.1). Lineage (GTDB taxonomy): Bacteria > Pseudomonadota > Alphaproteobacteria > Sphingomonadales > SMXR01 > SMXR01. The sequence goes on from JADFFP010000132.1 coordinate 1,157, forward strand.
ATGGTAATCATGATTTGATGGGCCTGACATATTCTCTAACTCCCTTAAATTTAATGCGTGGTTATCGGTTTAATTTCCAGTTCCGTTCATACCCTTATGGTCCATCTCGGGCGCCTCTTCCGTGTCCGCCAGATAAAAGGTATAGGACAGAACAATTTCTTTCACGTCATCAAGGCGCGGGTCGTCGGCGATCGCCGGATCGACGTAATAGGTGACCGGCATATCGACACTTTCGCCCGGCTCCAGCGTTTGTTCGGTAAAGCAGAAGCATTCAATTTTGTTGAAATATTCGCCCGCCTTGAAGGGCGTAACGTTAAAGACCGCGGTGCCGGTAATCCTTTTGCTGGTTGGGTTGTGAGCCCGGTAGGTGGCCAGCATCTGCTGGCCGACCATGGTTTCCTGGGTCAATTGCGAAGGGGAAAAATTCCACGGCATGTCGTGGTTCACGTTGGCGGTAAAGCGGATTGTCATGGGGCGGTCCAGGATAACCCCTTCGGACGCCTCGGCCCGCTGGGTGGTGCCGCCAAAGCCGGTGACCTGGCAAAAAAGTTTGTAAAGCGGGACCGCGGCATAGGCCATGCCGACCATCCCGGCAACAACCGCCACCAGAATCAATCCGGCTTTTTTATTTTTCGCATCCGCACTCAAAACCCGCCCCCCAGTTTAACGTAGGTGACAACCGCAATCAAAATCACCAGCGACACCAACACCGCCAGCACGGCGAAATTGCGCCCGCGCATTTTCCTGTGCATTTCCGAGCGGTCAGGCATTACCCCACCCCCCCGAACAGCAGGCGGTCGAGCGCCAGGCCGGAAAATATTGCAAACAGGTAAAAAATAGAGGTGAAGAAAAGACTCCTGGCGTTTTTTTCTTCTTTTTTCAGGTAAAGTTCTACCGCCTTCCAGATAAAGAAAAGCCCGAAACCAATGGCAATCACCCCGTAAAAAGCGCCGCTGAAGCCCAGGATATACGGGGTGAAAGAAACCGCCACCGTCAGGCCGGTGTAGATTAATATCTGGATGTATGTTTTCTCCAGTCCCGCGACATTGGGCAGCATCGGCAGGTTGGTTTTGCCGTAGTCATCCTGGCACAGGATAGCCAGCGCCCAGAAATGCGCCGGGGTCCAGGAAAAAATAATGGCGAACAGCAGCATTGGCTCCAGCGAAAGCGAACCGGTGACCGCGGCCCAGCCGATCAGCGGCGGCAAGGCTCCTGAAACCCCTCCGATGACAATATTCTGCGTGGTCCTGGATTTCAGCCACATGGTATAAACCACGACATAAAAAAGAATGGTAAAAGCCAACAGGCTGGCGGCGAACAGGTTGATCAAAAGCCCCATCAGGGAGACAGCGGCAATGCCCAGCGTCAGGCCAAAGCCCAGCACCGCTCCGGGGGTCAGGCGCCCCATCGGGATCGGCCGGGTTTTGGTGCGCTCCATCCGGGCATCAATATCACCCTCAAACCACATATTCAGCGCCCCCGCGGAACCTGCCCCCAGGGCGGTCAGCAAAATAGCCGTAAAACCCAGAACCGGGTGAATTTCTCCCGGCGCCAAAATTAGCCCAACCAAGGCGGAAAAGATCGAAAGCGACATCACCCTGGGTTTCAGGAGAACCCAGAAGTCCTGAACTTCGGCGATATTTTCCAGCGACGGGTTTTTCACATTTCCCTCGGTTATGGTTTGCGAGTTTAACACTTAACGTCTTTCTGCCCGCCCTTATTTAATCTTCGGCAGCACTTCAAACTGATGTAACGGCGGCGGTGAAGTCAGTGTCCACTCCAGCGTCTCAGTATGATCGCCCCAGGGGCTTTCGGGGCATTTTTTACCCTTGGTGAAGATATAAATAACCAAACCGAGGAAGAAAATAACGCCTGCGCCCGTAATGTACGAACCATACGAAGATAACTGGTTCCAGAAAGTATATGCATCCGGGTAATCGACATAACGCCGCGGCATACCGGCCAACCCTAAGAAATGCTGCGGGAAGAAGACCATGTTAACACCAATAAAGGTGATCCAGAAATGCAGCTTGCCGGCCCATTCGGGATACTGGCGGCCTGACATTTTTCCCATCCAGTAGTAAAACCCGGCAAAGATGGCGAATACCGAACCCAGCGCCATGGTGTAGTGGAAATGAGCTACAATATAATAGGTGTCATGGAGCGGCTGATCGACCCCGGCGCTGGCCATGATAATCCCGGTCACCCCGCCAATGGTAAAAAGAAAAATAAAGCCGATGGCCCACAACATTGGCGTTTTAAATTCTATTGAGCCGCCCCACATAGTGGCGATCCAGGAAAAAATCTTGATCCCGGTGGGCACCGCAATCACCATAGTGGCGATCATGAAGTAGGCCTTCAGGTCAACATCCAGACCAACCGTGTACATGTGATGCGCCCACACAATAAAACCGATAAAGCCGATCGAGACCATGGCATAGGCCATGCCGAGATAACCAAAGATCGGTTTTTTGGAAAAGGTCGAGATGATCTGGCTGATAATGCCAAAGCCGGGCAGGATCAGGATGTACACTTCCGGATGGCCGAAGAACCAGAACAAGTGCTGGAACAGCAGCGGGTCACCCCCGCCTGCCGGATCAAAGAAGGTGGTGCCAAAATTCCTATCCGTCAGCAGCATGGTAATGGCGCCGGCGAGGACCGGCAGCGCCAGCAGCAGCAGGAAGGCCGTGACTAGAATTGACCAGACAAACAGCGGCATTTTATGCATGGTCATGCCGGGTGCGCGCATGTTGAATATGGTGGTAATAAAGTTGATCGCACCCAAAATTGATGATGCCCCCGCCAAATGCAGACTTAAAATTGCCAAGTCCATTGAGGCCCCGGATATATTGGCTGAGAGCGGTGGATATATGGTCCAGCCGGCGCCTACGCCACTGGCACCCACTACACCAATGGTGCCGTCTCCGACAAAAGCTGAAAGCAGCAGCAAGGTAAAGGCGGGGGGAAGAAGCCAAAAGCTGATGTTGTTCAATCTCGGGAACGCCATATCGGGCGCACCGATCATAATCGGCACAAAATAGTTGGCAAAGCCGCCGATCAGCGCCGGCATGACAAGGAAAAACACCATAATCAGGCCGTGGGCCGTGATCAGCACATTAAAGAATTGCGCCGCCTGTTCAACCGTTCCATCCGCTACAAACCAGGTCAGGAAAGTGACGCCAGGTTCATGCAGTTCAAGGCGCATCAGAACCGAAAACAGAACCCCGATAATTCCGCCAAAGCCGGCAAAAAACAGGTACATAATTCCGATGTCCTTGTGATTGGTGGAAAACAGCCACCTTTTCAGTCCGGTCGGCGCATGGCCGTGGCTTTTGTGCCTCCCGTATGATTTAGCCATTTTAATAATTCCTTCCAAGCAAATGCAAATTTCGTTAAATGAGTATGTTAGCCCGGCCCTATGATGCCGGTGGCGCCTTGGCGCGGATCACCCAAGCGTCAAAATCTTCCCTTGAGACCACCTCGACCACGGCCGGCATAAAGGCGTGGTTAATCCCGCACAACTCAGAACAC
>JADFFP010000133.1 GCA_022568115.1 Pseudomonadota bacterium
CCGCCAGGGATTATCCGGCTTAGCCCATGGCCGTATGGATGATCGCGCCGACCACCCCGCCATGGATGAAGCCGTGCTGCTGGGTGAGGTCGTCGCGATGGTCGAGGCCGACCTCGCAGCGCCCCGGCGTCACCGAGATCAACACGGCGCCGATATGGGCCATGAACCCTTGACGCTCGAAACTGGACCGCACCACCGATGCAAAATCCGTGTCGAAGCGCGGCACCACCGTAAGCTCGGCGTCTTCGGTTGTCGCACGTACCGCCACTGATTCACAGCCTTCGCTCGGCACAAGGCGCGGCTGGTCAATCGCGAAAACAATTGCTTGCCGGGGCACGCCAAGGGCCTTGGCGATACGGTTAACCCAATCCAGGGAAAGCGTCCGCATCCCGGTTTCCAGCCGTCCGATGGTCTGGGCGGTGGTTCCGCACCGCCCGGCAACTTCCTGTAAAGTCAGGCCTTTTTGCTTCCTGATTTCCCTGATACGTGAATGGACCATCGCGAACTCCCCTTCCTGTGCGGTCAGGATAACACAAAAATGTTCCAAAACAAAAAATAAATTTACCTCTTTGGTTATTTATGATATAACCTTTCCGGTTAATAACGGGTTAAGGAGAGTTGTCCCGTGAAAGAGGTGTGTGTTTCTTCGTTCGGACTAAGGATACTGCAAAAAATGGACCCCGGCAATAATGCCCGGCTATTGCCCAACGGCGGCTTGCGGGTTGGCAGCATAGAGGCCCCTCGCTCCCTGGTAAAGGACCTGGCCAAACGGGATTTTATTACATTTCCCGCGAACGGCGGGGTCGCCCTGTCCGAAGCCGGCGCGATGTACTTGAGGCGCACCAAAACGGCCCGCAAATTCGCCCGCTCGGGAAAACTGCAGAGCGGCGGCAATATATTCCGGGCGCAACACAGCTGTTTGAAAACAGAACTAATCAGGGCCGGACAGAAGCGTGAGAAAATGACCCGGAATATAGGGGAAACGCCGCTTGGCTGGCTGTTGCGGCGAAAGGACCGGGACGGCAAACCCTATATAACCGAGGATCAGTTTAATGCCGGCGAAAGGCTGGCGGCGGATTACGAATATGCCGGGCTGATGCCCCGCACGGTCAGCTACTATGACGGCGTGCCGGTCTCCGGTAAAAAATATTATTCCAGCGTCCGGGACGATCCAAGCCTGACCCAGATGGCCGCCAAGCAAAGGGTAAACGCGGCCCTGGATTCCATCGGCCCCGGCCTGGCCGATGTTTTGATCCGGGTGTGCTGTTTTCATGAGGGGCTGGAGCAAGCGGAGAAAAACCTGGCGTGGCCGACCCGGTCCGCCAAACTGGTCTTGAAAATTGCCCTGGAGCGTTTGGCGGATTATTACCAGCCAGGTAAAAAATAACCAGATAGGTAAAATTTGGTTGACAGCGTCGCGCTCTTTTGATACAACAAAGAGATGCTTCCTAAAGGCCCGGAACACAAACCCGGGCAACCTGCTTTCCGGATAAAAAACCAGACATTATTCATACAATATTTCCCAGCCATGCCCCGAAAACAAAGATGGTCAAGGGAGGTGCGCGAGACCTTTTTTAAGGTTCTGAGGGCCACCGGAAACGTCAGCGCGGCGGCCCGGGGCGCGGGGGTTTCCCTTCACAACGCCTATTTAAAAAAGACCTCCGAAGTAAAATTTTCCCGTGAATGGGAAGCCGCCATTGAAGAAGCGCTGGATGATCTGGAGGGAGAGTTACGGCGCCGCGCCCTGGAGGGAACAGAAAAAGCGGTCTATTACGCCGGCAAGGAAGTCGGCTCAATCACATCCTACAACGACAACCTGGCAATGTTTTTGCTGAAATCCCGGCGCGGCCATATCTATGGCGAAGTGGACGTGATGGGTTATAAAGGCTCTGGTAAAAAGAACTTTGACAGCCCCCGTGAAAAGCTGCTCGCCAAATTAAAAGATATGAAATCCAAAGCCGGCCCAACCCCTGGAAACAAAAAATAAGGCTGGCTGGATCCCGTGCTGTCTTTTGTCAAACAAGGAGGGATCAAATCCCCGGTCGAGAAACTGCTGGGGCTCGATGATCAAAACTTCAGTGAATTTTTCAAGGATCTGGGGGACCAGGAATGCCAGTCGCTTTGGTACGACTGGAAATTCTGGGCCCGGCCCAACCAACTGGCGCCGGGCGGCGACTGGTTCTGCTGGCTGGTTCTGGCCGGCCGGGGCTTTGGCAAAACCCGGATGGGAGCGGAGTGGGTCCGTTGGCACGTCGAGGGGACAACGCCTCTTAGCGCGCCCCCGGGAGGGTTGGAGCGGATAGCCCTTGTTTCCCAAACGCTGGCCGACGGCCGGGACGTGATGGTTGAGGGCGAGAGCGGTATTCTGGCAATATCCCCGCCGGATTTCCGTCCTCATTATGAATCAGCCCGGCGCCGCCTGTTATGGCCGAATGGCGCCCAGGCGGCCCTTTATTCATCGGAAGAACCCGACCAGCTTCGCGGCCCCCAGCACCATCTGGCCTGGGGGGACGAATTGGCGAAATGGCGCCATCAAAGAACCTGCTGGGCCAATCTTCTTCTGGGCCTGAGATTGGGGGAGAGCCCGCAGGTCATGGCCACCACCACGCCCAAGCCAACCCCTTTGATCAAACAATTGAGGGATGACCCGACCGTGGCCATAACCCATGGCGCGACCTTTGATAACCGGGCCCATCTTTCCAGCGATTTTATTTATCATATCAAGCGCCTCTACGAGGGCACCCGGCTGGGCCGTCAGGAGCTTTACGGTGAAATCCTGGAGGATTTTCCGGGGGCTCTGTGGAACCGGGACGGGATTGATGACACAAGGGTTAAAAAAGCCCCGCCCCTGACAAGAATTGTTGTCGCCGTAGACCCGCCGGTCACCCATGGAGAGAACGCCGATGCCTGTGGCATCGTGGTCGCCGGCATATCCAGTGAGGGCCATACCTATGTCCTGGCCGACCTGACGGCCCAGGGCCTGAGCCCCCATCAGTGGTGCAAAAAAGCGCTTTTGGCTTATGAGACTTTTGAGGCCGACCGGCTGGTGGCCGAGATCAACCAGGGCGGCGACCTGGTGGAAACCCTGATCCGGCAAATCTCGCCCGGGGTCAGCTACCGGGGCGTGAGGGCCAGCCGCGGCAAAATCGCCCGGGCCGAGCCGGTCGCCGCCCTTTATGAACGGGGCCTGGTTCACCATGTCGGCGGATTGAACCAGCTGGAAGACCAGCTGTGCAGCTATACCGGCGAAAAAGGCGAGAAAAGTCCCGACCGTCTGGATGCGCTGGTCTGGGCCATCACCGACCTGGCGCTGGGAAATCACTCCAGCCCGCGAATTCGGAGCCTTTAGGACCTGGAGTTGAAAATCGCGATTTGCTCGTTAAGTGAGTTTTCCAGATCAGTCAGGTGATCGGCCAGGGTATTGAAATCCTCGGCCCAGCGTTCACGCTGGGGCTCGGTCATATTCAGGAAAAAGTTTTCCTTATTCAACTGCAAGCAGCCGGTATAGGCCAGGACTTCAAAACCATAATCCTGGACCGCCCGGATGGCGATGCCAATTTCCTCATTGGTGGCGGTTGCGCCATCAGGGATAACCGGCCCGTCTCCGGGCAGCATGCCGCAATCCTTGGCCAGGGCGAGGGTCGGTTGGGAGGCAAGTGAAATGCCTGTCAGGGCGATTGCAATCAGGGCAAGGGCGCGCATCTTTTAACCTTCAGTTTTGATCATTTGAATTTTCTTTAACCTATTTTCCTTGCCAAGGCCAGCACTCTCAGGGGCCTGGGGCATTTCCATCACTATTTTGCAATTACCGCAAAAAGGAGAAACTTTATGAATAACTGGGGCCAGAAGGTCAGCCAGTGGATCGGTCTTGGCCTGAACAAAAAGACCAGCGCCGTCGGAAGCCTGATCAGCGGCGCCTCAAAGGCCGCATTCATAAGTTTCGCCGCTCCGCGCTGGACCGGACGCACCTATGAACAGCTGGTCCGCGAAGGCTACCGCAAAAACGTCGTGGTTCACCGCTGTGTCCGCATTATTGCCGAAAGCGCGGCCTCGGTGCCGTTTCTTCTTTACCGCGGCGACAAAAAGCTTTCAGGCCATCCCATCCTGGACCTGCTGGCCCGGCCCAACCCGCTGCAATCGGGCAAGGAGCTGATGGCCAGCTATTACGCTTTCCTCGAGATCGCCGGCAATGCTTATATGGAAGTGGCGGAGGGGGCCGACGGCAAGGCCGGCGAGCTTTATGTGCTGCGCCCGGAGCGGATGCGCATCATCCCCGGGGCCAAAGGCTGGCCAGCCGGCTATACCTACAAGGTCGGCGGCAAAAGCCATACCTTCAAGGTCGAACCGCGCACCGGCAAATCGCCGATCATGCATCTCCGCACCTTTCACCCGGAGGATGACTATTACGGGCTGTCCCCGCTGGAGGCGGCGGCGTTCGGGATCGATATCCATAATTCCTCGCAAAACTGGAACAAGGCTTTATTGGATAATTCCGCCCGGCCATCGGGGGCCCTGGTGTTCGAGCCTTCCGAGGGCGCGCCAGGCCACCTCAGCGACGAACAGTTCAAGCGCCTCAAGGAAGAGCTGGAAGAAAACTACCAGGGGGCGGTCAACGCCGGCCGGCCGTTCTTGCTGGAGGGCGGCCTGAAATGGCAGCAGATCGCCCTCAGCCCCCAG
>JADFFP010000134.1 GCA_022568115.1 Pseudomonadota bacterium
GGCTGATTACGCCAGCCGCCATAACCTACAATATTGGCGCAACATGCCCTATATCGGACTGGGCGCGGGCGCGCATGGCTATGTTGGCGATATGCGCATAGCCAATGTGCTCGCCCCGGCGGCCTATATCCAACGCTGCTCGAATGGAACAGTGAAGAAATTCCCGCGCACGCAGGCCACGGTAAACGCAAAGGTAATCGACACACGTACTGAGATGGGCGATACCATGATGATGGGGCTGCGTCTGTTGCAAGAGGGCGTCTCCGCGCAATCTTTTCTACAGCGCTTTGACCAATCTCTCGACACGGCTTTTGGGGATGAAATCAACGATCTGAAAAAGCTGGGGTTGTTGGAGTGGGGTGGGGAGGATGATGGCAGCCTGCGACTGACCCCCAAGGGTCGGTTTTTAGGCAACCAGGTATTTTTGCGCTTTATCTAGACAAAGTTAATGTTCCCGCTTTGCCAGCATTTCGGTCAGTTCAACCAGTGCTTCTTGCGCCTCTCCTGCAGCGCCAGTCTCGCCTAAAGCTTCTAAGGCTTGGTTAGATAATTGGTTTACTTGTTCGATGGTGTATTCCTTGGCCCCATCCTTTTCCAGCGATCGTACCAGCGCAGGTACCATCTCTGCAATCACATGCCCTTTATCCCACTTCTCAGCAAATTCTCCCTGCTGGTCAATCCCATACAGAATCGGCAGGGTTTTCTTTCCGCTGAGCAGATCGCTTTCCGCTGATTTTCCCGTGCGAGCCGCATCACCCCAAATTCCTAAATAGTCGTCATGCACCTGGAAGGCCAGCCCGACATATCTGCCAAAATCATGATATTTAGCCTGGATGTCATCATGGCTGCCGGCCAGAATCGCGCCTAACTCTGCGCAAGCAGCTATCAAGGAAGCCGTCTTCCCCTGGATCATCGGCCAATAGGAATCGACGGTCAGGTCGCCGCGCGCCTCGTAATCCAAATCCAAGAACTGGCCCTGTGTCAGCGTGAGCGAAGCATTCCGCAGCACATTGCCAGCCTTCAATTTTTGCTCCGATGTCACCAAATCGGTCATATGTTCGAGCGATAAATGCGCCAAAGAAAACAAGGAGTCGCCGGCATTGATGGCTTGTGCCACACCCCAAATTTTCCAAACCGTTTGCCTGCCGCGCCGCAGCTCGCTGTTATCCTGGATATCGTCGTGTATCAGGGAAAAATTATGCACTAATTCCACCGCCGCCGCCACAGGCAAACCGCGCTCCCAAACACCTCCCGCGGCCGCATTGGTCAGCAGCGTCAGCATCGGCCGGATCCGTTTTCCGGTCGCCTCCGGCCCTGCTCCGGGGCCTTCCCATCCTAAGTGATAACGCAGCATAGAATGCAGATCAGCCAAACGCTCATCGTCGTTCAACTGCACCCGACTTTCCAGTTCTTTCTCAATCGCCGGCAGCATCTGCTCGTAAAATTGCTCTAAATGCATATTCGCTCCGCTGAAATCTGGGATTTCAACAAGTCAGAATAAATCATCCTAAAACTTCATCCAATTTACTTCTTCAAAAGGGGGGTTTGCATCAGTGACTCAATATCGACAGCACCCGCCGCAAACATGCACACCTGCAATTCTCGCGCGATTTCGTGAATGGTCTGCACGATCATATCCTCTGATTTCGCGGCGGCCTTTAAATACGGGCTGGCCATACCCCCCAGCGCTGCCCCTACCGCGATCGATTTGGCGATATCGACCCCATTCCTCAACCCGCCAGATGCGAACACCTTAATATTCGGCGCACCCACGCGAACATTCTGGATGGAGTCCGCGGTCGGGATTCCCCAGCCGATAAACGCGCCTGCCAGCCGTGCTTGGCTCTCGGTCTTTGCGCGGTGCATCTCGACTTGAGACCAGGACGTGCCGCCCGCCCCGGCAACATCAATTGCCGCGATGCCGGCCTCTGCCAGTTGGCGGGCAGCCTCCTCGGAAAGGAACCAGTGAACGTTTCCTCGGCTGGGCCGGACCAACCCGGCGGGAAGGGGATTGCCTTCAGTAGTTGGCTCCAACACCCGCTGCAAGACTTCGGCCTTGTCCGGATCAGTGTCGAGAAAAACCACGGTCTTGGCCCCGTTGATCAGGGGGAGAGTGAAGGTAATCCGGTGGGCTTGAAGGGCCGGTACCCAGTTGGCGGCCACCAGCTTATGTTTTTCTTCGAGGGCATCGGTTTCCGGGAAAAGGGAAGCGGTATGACCGTCATCCCCCAAACCAAGGAGAACCAGGTCGAAGGACGGCACAGGCATCTGAAAATGGCTGCGTAACCGGGCTTCGTATTCCAGGGCGGCTTCCTCGGGCGGTATCTCGCCGCGCATCCGGTGTACCTGGGATGCGGGAATGGTTATGCGGTTGAGCAGGATGCTCTTGACCATGCCGAAGTTGCTCTCGGGATCGTCAAGAGGAACACAGCGCTCGTCTCCCCAGAACATGTGCCAGCTGCGCCAATCGATGAAATTCCGGTAGGGGTTGCCGGCAAGCCTCCGGTAGAGCCCCTGTGGAGTGGAGCCTCCGGACAGGGCCAGGGAAAAGCGGCCTTGGTCCCGGATGCACCGGAGGCCCAGGTCGGCCACAAATTCCGCCGCCGAAATGGCGACGTCTTCTGCTGTAGCGAAAATGTGAAGCTCAGGCATGGGCGCTTCCGTGTTCCCCACAGACCTGCCACCAACTGTTGGCCGTTTCCGCCAGCAGGGCGTCGGCCGCGGGGGGGCCCCACGAGCCGGGCTCGTAACGCTGCGGTTGGTTGATGGAATTTTCCTTACTGTCGATGATTGGTTCTACAATCCGCCAGGCTTCTTCGATGTGGTCGCTGCGTATGAACAGTGAAGCGTCGCCCTCCAGGGCATCTTGCAACAGTCGCTCGTATGCCTCGGGGATGGCTTGCTCCTTGAAGGCTGATGCGTAGTGGAACTCCAGGTCCTTGGTCCCCATAACCATTCCCTCGCCGGGAACCTTGACCCCAAACCTCAGATGCAGTCCTTCGTCGGGTTGGAGACACAAGCTGAGCAAATTCGGGTCCAAGGCGCCGCCACCGCCAGAAGCAAACATCATGTGGGGCGGGCAACGGAACTGGATCACTATTTCAGTCACCTTGTCTGCCATGGATTTTCCAGTACGGAGGTAAAAAGGCACTCCTTGCCAGCGCCAGTTATCCACGTACAGGCGCAGGGCCGCGTAGGTGGGAGTTACCGACTGGGATTCTACTCCGTTCTCTTCGAGGTATCCACGGTATTGTCCTAGAACCGTGGCTCGCGTGGCCTCCTCGGGGGTCCACCGCCGGATGGCCCGCAGCACTTCCACTTTGTGGTTCCGCAGCGAGTCGGCATCCATGGCGTTGGGAGGCTCCATGGCGACCATGGTCAGCAGCTGGAGCAGATGGTTCTGGACCATGTCACGCACCACTCCCGACTGGTCGTAGTAGCCAGCCCGGTCACCCACCGTGACCTCCTCGGCGGCGGTGATTTGCACGTTGTCCACATAATTCCGGTTCCACACAGGCTCGAAAATGGTGTTGCCAAACCGCAAAACCAGCAGGTTCTGCACCGTTTCTTTGCCCAGGTAGTGGTCGATCCGGTAGACCTGGCTTTCGTCAAAAGCCTGGTGCACCACACTGTTCAGCGATCGGGCGGATTTCAGGTCGCGGCCAAAAGGCTTCTCGATGACAACGCGCCGCCAGCCGCCTTCTGTCTCGGCCAAACCAGAAGTCTGGAGATTGGCGACTGTGGCACTGAAAAATCGCGGTGCGACCGACAAGTAGTACAACCGGTTGGCTCCCGTTCCTCCGGCTTCCACGGCGGCGAGATGCCGGCCCAGCCGGAGAAAATCCTCCGGTTGCTCCAGGTCGCCTTGCACGTAGGAAAGGCTCTTAGCAAAGGCGTCCCATTCATCGGTGCGCACCGCCAGGTCGGCGAACTCCCGCACACCGTCGCCCATAAGCCGGCGGAATTGGTCGTCAGACATGTCCTGTCGAGCAAAGCCAACGATCTTCAGATCCTCGTTTAACATCTCACCTATCAACAGATCAACATACTTAGGGATAATGGGAACTACGGACCAATCGAGGTTTAGGTAGGCGGTGTCACCTTCCTTGATACCCATTCTCTGCTTGCTGATCCTTTATTTGCCGATGCGGAAAATGGCAATTATCAAGTGAAAGCTGAATCCCCGGCTTTAAAACTTGGATTCAAGAATTTCCCGTTAGACCGTTTTGGAGCGCTAAAACCGGAATTCAAAAATGAAGTTGCAAAAATTCAACGTAAATACAAAACTTCTTTATCAGGCAATGCCGCCTATCCGCCGATTAATCCTTGAACCGGCAGTTCACCGCCAAAGTATCCGATGTCGCCTTGACTGTCCAATCCGTTGCTGGAATTGTAAACCGAGTCCTGCACGGTATCGCCGGGAAACCGGTAATACTCTGGGAAAGGGTAATCTACCAAATAAGAATCTTGTTGATCCGGTCCCACACTGGCGACCAAAAAACCTTCCTTGTTTAGTTCTCTTATATTCATCATGGTTGAAAAATTAACATAAGGTATATAGGTATATGAATTCTTAATGATGGCAAAACTAGCCATCTCGGTATCCGCTTGAAATTCCTGAACCGGTCCGAACGGATCGTGGACTTGAGCGGGTTGAAGGTAAGCGATAGGG
>JADFFP010000135.1 GCA_022568115.1 Pseudomonadota bacterium
GCAGGTTTTTACGATCTCAGTGGCTGTGCCCTTGCTCCAGAGGGATTTGTCGCCGATACAGAGGTTTGCCTTGGAAACTTTCTGCCGGTGATCAACAGTTATGGCGTAAAAGCCGATCAGTTTGCCGGTGCTTTTCAGGAAAATACCGAGGTGAAAGTTGTTTTTGTTATTGAATTTGGCGACGTGCTGCCGGGCGCTTTCCATTGTAAACCCCCGCGGCGGGTTGCCAAAGCCTTGCTGGATTTCAGGATCGTTCCACCAGCTGACATAATCTTCATTTACATCATCGGCGGTCAGCGAGTGGACAATAAACCGTTCGGTTTCAATTTTTAAAGGCTGTCCCGGTTGCCAGGCGTTCATTGCTTCTTCCCTCCAAGACAATATTCCCTGACCGCCCGGCGGTTGACCTTGCCGCGGCTGGTTTTCGGAATTTCGGAAACCGGATACCATTTTTCCGGCACACAATCCAGCCGTATCCGTATCTGACACCATGCCCTGAGATCCGCAGGCGACAGTTGGCTTCCCTCCTTTAGCGTATAGGCGATTGCCACCGTCTCGCCGCTGATCGCGTCCGGCACTCCGAAGGCGCAAGCCTCCACCACCTCTTCATGCCCTTCCAGCAGGGCATCGATCTCTTCGGGCAGAATTTTCATGCCGGCCCGGTTGATCTCGGTCTTGATGCGTCCCAGCAGCCGGATCACACCCGCCTTATCAATCGAGCCGATATCGCCGGTGTGATACCAGCCGCCGCGGATCGCCTGATTGGTCAGGTCCGGGCGCTGGTAGTACCCTTTCATCAGCGACCGGGGCTTGAGCAGCAGCTCTCCCTCCCCGGCTGCCTGGCGTTTGCCGCCGCTGGTCATAACCGCTGCCTGACCGCCCCACATCTTGCCCACCAGGCCGGTCTCAATCCGGTAATCCGCGCCGGATGCCCCGGCGGCCCAGTTGGCGGTCTCGGTAATCCCGTACATATTGACCACATTTTTTATACCGGCCCAGTTCATGATCGCCTGCCAGTGGTCTTTTGATAACGGCGCTGAGCCGACACTGACCTGTTTCAGGGAACCACCCCCGGGCGGGGGGGAAGCTTTCAGAACCATTTTCCAGAAGGAGGGAACGGAACTCAGGAATGTTATGGCATGGTCATCAATAATCTTTCCCATCCGGGCCGCGCCCCCGACCCCCTGGTCCTGGAAAAGAAACAGGCGCCGGCCACAAAGCAGTGGCGTCAGGCAGTTGCCGATCAGCCCGTGGCCGAAATGGGTCGGCAGGACACACAGGGTTTTCGCCAGAATAACTTTCGAAAGATGCCGCCAGTTGTTTTCCAGCCGGGCCTGGAGCGAACCGTAGCTATGAACAACCCCCTTGGGATCGCCGGTGGTGCCGGAGGTGAACAAAATAAGCGCCGGATCATTGGGCGAAACCTCCGCGGCCGCACCGGAAATATCCCCCTTTGCATCCCGGTCCAGGTCAACCTGCGGGCCGCGGAATGACAGCTCTTTCGCGCCCTGGCCCGGGCCCAGAAGAATTGCTTTGGGCTGGGTAAAGACGGAGACCGTCTCAAGCTCGTTCAGGGTCAACTTCGAATTCAGGCAGGCGGCAACCCCGCCGATCCCCCAAACCGCGAAAAGATCGGCAAAAAACATCGCCGTCCCGCCGTGGGTAATCAGGAATAAATCTCCCTTGCCGAACTTGTATTCCTTCAGGTAAGAAATGCGCCTCAGGGCTTGTGCCTTAACCTCCCCGAAGCTCCAGTGAACATCTGACGCCAGGTCAGTGATCCCGCCGGATTTGATTTCCAGGAATAAGGTATTCAGGGATGGCATTCCGGATCCTCCCCCTAAGACCCTTGGTCCGCCAGGGAAGCCAGCCACTCTTCCTTCAGCATGCCGTAAATGTGAAGGTCAACCCGCCCGCCGCCGATCCCCTCCACCCGTTGGCGCAGTTGCCCTTCTTTGGTGAACCTGAAATGCTTTAAGATGCTAATTGAGGCCGGGTTAGCCCCCCTGATCCGGACTTCAATCTTGTTGGCGCCAAGAACCTTGAAAATAAAATCAAAGAAGGGCGTTACCACCTCGGTTGCGGTGTGCTTGCCCCAATAGTTCTTGTCGCCGATACAAATATTGGGAACGGCGATGCCGATGCCGGGTTCCACAAAAAGGGTGTAAAAGCCGATCAATTCGTCATTGCTTTTTAAGTAAATACCAAAATGAAACTTGTCCCGGTTGTTGAACTGCCTGACGTGGTTGGTGGCCATTTTCAGGTCCCAGTTTCTGGGGGGAAAGCCGAAACCTTTTTGAATTTCAGCATCGTTCCACCAGCCAAGATAGGTTTCATTGACATCGTCAGGGGTAAACGTGCGCACGTAAAAACGCTCGGTTTCAATTCTTAACGGTTCGCCTGGTTGCCAAGGATTCATTTTTTAGCCATTTTGTTATTTGTCTTTTTGTCTGCGTTGCCATTCTTCGCAAGTTAGCGTGTAATATGAGATTTCTACCGGCTGGCCATCTTGCTGGAGGTCTTTGTGAGGTCTAGTTATAAACAGTTTAAAGCCAAATTTCTTGTAAAGTTTTTTGATCACGGGATTGTCTCCTACAATCTTTCCGACGATCAGGTAATGTCCCATGGTATTAAACCGGTAGTTCAACATATGCGGACCAACTTCTGAAATTACTCCCTTGTTTTGCCATTCCTTTTCTCCAATACAGACACTCGATTCAGAGGAATTATCATCCGGGTTGGTTATAAAAGAATAATATCCAATCAGATGATCGTTTTCCTTGACAAAAATTCCCAGATGAAACCGGCTGAAGTTATCAAAAGACTTCACATGTTTGAGCGCATCATCCAGTGTCCAGTTACAAGGTTGATGACCAAACCCCCTCTGGATATCGGCATCGTTCCACCAGCTCAGATAAGTCTCATTAACATCCTCTGGTGTAAACGTGCGCAGATAAAAACGCTCGGTTTCAATTCTTAAAGGTTCGCCTAGTTGCCAGTTGGTCATGATATCTTCCCCTGTGCTAGGCTTAATGCAAAAGAAAATGTTTGGCAAACAGCGCGAACTGGTACACTTTAGGGGCCATGAAAATTTCCCGGTAATAATTCACGAGGGGGACTGGTTATGGGTGTTTTCAAATGGGTGGTTTTAACGGTTTTACTGGCGGTTTTGGTGGTTTTTTCAGGGCCGCCGAACAGCCCGGCGCAAGCGCCCGGTCCTTATCCTGAGCTGTACAAGGTCACCCTGCTTCGGGCGGCCCCCGGCAAACTTTCCGACTTGATCGATTTCCTGGTCCAGCAAAAAAAGAACGGCTATTACGCCGCCCTGGGCGAGCGGCCGCCGATGATCATGCGCCATTCCCAGGGCGACCAGTGGGATTTGTTTTTGCTGCAGCCGATCGGCAGTTACCGGGCCTATTTTTCCAGCGAAAAAGACCATCGCGCCGATCGCGCCACCATCAATGGGTTGAGCGTCTTTCGTGAGGAACTTTTCGCCTTTGGCCCGCCCGCCGCGGAAGCAGAAGCGCTCTATGCCGAAAATGCTTTTTTCCACATTGAAATGTTCGCCGCCCTGGCCGGCCAGCACGATGCCCTGCTGGGCGAGCGGGTCATGGAAAACCACTATCTGATAGCGACCGGCAGAAATCCTAACCTGATATTTATTGGCGATGTGGGCTCGGACTTCGACAGCTTTACGATCGGTTTTTACCCTTCATTGAAAGAATTTGCCGCCCCGGCGCCAGTCTCCGATCAGGAAGCCGATCAGGCGGCGATAGCGGCCGGGTTCGAGGGGCGCTCCTCAATCGGATTTTATTTAAGGGAGTTCCTTTCCTATCACCACGACACGCTTGCCACCAAGGTGGAATAATGAAAGGTTTTTCAGGTCCTTTATTTCTGTAGTTTGAAACCTTTGAAAATGCCCCTATATAGACTAGGGTCTGGACCGGTCATATGGGGATGTCCGGGCCAACATAAGACCGGTCATATGGGGATGTCCGGGCCAACACAAGAAGAATGGAATGATTTGATTTGGTAGCCTTTTTTCAACTCCTGGGCGGCCTGGTCCTGCTCGTCTATGCCGGGGATGCCTTGATCCGTGGTTCTGTTTCCATGGCGCGCCGCCTGAACGTTTCGCCTTTGATCATTGGCCTGACGATTGTCGCCTTTGGCACCTCGGTGCCGGAACTGGTGGTGGGTATTGATGCGGTCCTGACCAAGGTTCCGACGCTGGCGCTGGGCAATGTGGTTGGCTCAAATATTGCAAACATCTGGCTGGTGCTGGGCCTGCCGGCGGTGATCGCCCCGATGCTGTGCCGGGCACATCGCCTTTCGCACAATATGGTCGCCATGTTACTTGCTACGGTGGGCTTTATCGCCATGGCCTTTACCGGTGAGTTTACGGCCGTCAAGGGGATGGTTTTACTGGCCGGACTTTTGATAATTTTATTTTTTCTCGCCAAGCTGGACAAAAAAAGCACCAGCTACCAGGAAGTCCTGGGGGAAATGGAGGGGTTCCCGAAAAAGCCGGATTCGTTCCGGTTTTCCGCCCTGATAATTCTGGCGGGCTTGGTTGGCCTTGGCATCGGCGCCCATTTTTTCGTTGCTGGTGCGGTTGATTTCGCCCGGATGATGGGCGTGACAGAAGCGGTGATCGGCTT
>JADFFP010000136.1 GCA_022568115.1 Pseudomonadota bacterium
AAAATATTTAAAATTCCTGAACAGGGTCATGGGGGGTATCCTTTGTTTCGGGCATGAGTTTACCCACACGACACCCGGGGGCAAGGACCGGGCCGGGCTCCCTCCATTTACGGAAAAAATATTCCCTTTAATCGTCGGGCAGCTTCGCTTCGGCCACCAGCGGGCCGCGCGGGCCATCCCCGATACGAACCAAAATCTTTTGGCCGGGGAAAACCTCTTCAATGCCAGCGCGCTTGAGGACCCGAAGATGAATAAAGATATCCTCAGATTCCTCGTCCTTGGCGATGAAGCCGTAGCCGCGCAACCGGTTGAACCATTTGACCGTGGCTTCCATAAAGTCGCTGACATTTTCCAGATTGGCGGTGGGATCAAAGTCATCATCCCTTTTGCCAAGTTCTGAAGCCGGCGTTGCGGTCGAAAGATCAATTGCTGAAACCCGAATTGCTTGCCAGCCTTTCAATCCCTCGATCGCCAGACAAGTAAGGGTCGCCCCTTCGGGGATGGTCGTCACGCCGATTTCCCGCAATACCGAAAAGTGGACCAGAATGTCTTCTTCGCGGTCCTCGGGGACGATAAAACCAAAGCCTTTAACGGCGTCAAACCATTTGACCTTACCTTTAACCTCTACCGCACCTGCCTTTTTGGCCATTTCTTCCATACTCGGCTGGCTCTTCGGAGCTTCCATTTCAACACCTTCTTCCTTTAACGACTTGAACCCTATTTCACCTTCCATGGCACTTCTCCTGCATAAAAGTTCCCAATTGTACTTCACAATTTTGTGAAATACAATCAAACCATAAATAATTAAATTTTTATCAAAATCAACAGCAAATCAAGTTTCCATGGAATAATGAAAGTCCCGGTGGAATTAATTCCCCGGAGCACCCGTGTGATGCGAAATTAAGCCGGCGTCATACATAAAAGCGGTGGCCGGTTCCAGGAAGAAAAACACCGCCACCAAACCCATCAAGGTCATCGATATGGTGTAGGGCAGCGCCATGATGACCATCCTGCCGTAAGAGAGCCGGATTAACGGGGCGAGCGCCGAGGTCAGGAGAAACAGGAAAGCGGCCTGGCCGTTGGGGGTTGCGACGCTCGGGATGTTGGTTCCGGTGTTGATCGCCACCGCCATCAAATCAAACGTATCCCGGTCAATTACGCCATTGGCCAGAGCGGTCTGAATTTCACTGACATAAACGGTTGCGACAAATACATTGTCGCTGATCGCCGATAGCAGGCCATTGGCCAGATAGAAGGCTGCAATCTGATTTGTCCCATCCATTGCTAGAACCGCATTGGTCACCGGAGCAAAAAGCCCCTGGTCATTAATGACCGAAACAATAACAAAGAACACCGCCAACAGCGCGGTAAAGGGCAGCGCCTCGCCAAACGCCCTGCCGATCGCATGCTCTTCAACCACGCCGGTGAGAGCGGTAGCCAGAACGATGACAGAAAGGCCGATTATGCCGACAGCGGCAAAATGGAAGGCCAGGGCAACAATCAGCCAAACGCCTACCAGCGCCTGCACCACCAGGGCGGCCCGCTGTTGCGCGGTCCGTTTCTCATCCTGATAGGCATCGTAATCCTTAAGGATTCGTGACACCTTTTCAGGAAGAACCCCGCCATAACCAAATAGCTTGGTTTTTTCAAGGAACACCACTGTCAGCAATCCGACCGCCAGGACCGGCATTGTAACCGGGGCCATGCGGAGGAAAAACTCAAGAAAGTCCCATCCTGCCCGTTCCGCAATAAGCAGGTTTTGCGGCTCACCCACCAGGGTCGTGACCCCGCCCAGCGCGGTGCCGACCGCGGCGTGCATTATCAGGCTGCGTAAAAAGGCGCGAAACTGGCTCAAGTCCTCACGGTCCAGGGGCCTTATTTGTTCATCATCCAGATGATCATGTTCATGCTGAAATTCCTTGCCTGAGGCGACCTTGTGATAAATCGAATAAAAACCAACCCCGATCGCAATCACCACCGCGATCACCGTCAGGGCGTCCAGAAAAGCCGAAAGAAAAGCCGCGGAAAAGGAAAACATCAACGCCAGCATCACCTTCGAGTGGACTTTGACCAGGATTTTAGTGAAAATATAAAGCAACAGGTCTTTCATAAAAAAGATCCCCGCCACCATGAAAATCAGTAACAGAATGACCTCAAACCCGCCCTTGATCTCAAGGAAAACAGATTCCGTCGTTGTCAGGCCCAAAAAAACCGCTTGCAAGGCCAACAAACCGCCGGGCTGCAGCGGATAGCATTTCAATGCCATCGCCAGGGTGAAAATAAATTCCCCGATCAAAAGCCAGCCCATCACATAGGGACCCATCAAATAGAGGATGATCGGGTTAATAATTAAAAAGCCGATGATCGCGACTTTGTACCAATCCGGGGAATTTCCCAGAAAATTCTTCCCGTACGGGTTAGAAAAATAACGTGACATGGTTTTAAATCAGCCCCTTACTTGATTGATCCCCGCCTGACCTACCCCCTTTTTACCACTTTAGTTGGGGCCGGTTCCAACCTTTTAAAATCCGTGAAAAAAAATGCAAGGGAAACCGTACTTTTCTTCTCATCAAACTTGCCCGGATACCGTCTGAAATGCAATAACAGTCTTAATAAATAAAAATAAACAGACCAAAAGCGGGGACCCGCAATGCCGGATAAAGACCAACCTACAGCCAACAAGGGTTTGCCTCCGTTCCTGTGGGCGGCTGCCCTAATCCTGTTTGTCCTGGCGACCCTTTATATTTTTTCAAATTGACGCTCCCATTAAAGGAGCCTGAACAGCCCTCATCCCCACACCTGGCTGGCGATGTCCCTGATTTTATCCGGCGTGGCCATTGCCAATTTTGCTATCCGGGGCAATATAGGGAAGTGAAAGAAATACTATAATGGCCAAAGCAACCAAAAATAAAAAACTGATCGCCCTGACCGGGGCGACCGGGTTTGTCGGCGCTCACATTCTGGACCGGGCGCTGAAGGAAGGGCATCGGGTGAAGGCCATCACCCGCCGCCCGCAGCAAGAGCGCTCAGGACTGGAATGGGTTGCGGGCGATTTGCATAATAAAGAGGCTTTAAAGTCAATCACCCGGGAGGCGGATGTCCTGATCCACTGCGCCGGCATTGTCAAGACCCGGCGGGTGGAAGAGTTTCATGAGGTGAATACCAATACGCTCGCGCACATTCTGGACCTTCTGGCGCGCCGCGATCAAAGCGCCGGGGACTGCCACGTGGTCTTTGTTTCCTCCCTGACCGCCAGGCGCCCGCACATTTCACCCTATGCCAGAAGCAAATTCAACGCCGAGGAAATCCTCAAAGCGCGCGGCGAGAAATTTCCCTGGACCATTGTCCGCCCGCCCGCCGTTTACGGGCCGGGGGACATGGAGATACTGAAACTGTTCCGGGCCATGAAGCGGGGATATGCGCCGGTGGTGGGAGGGGGCGATAAATTCTTTTCCCTGATCCACGGCCGCGACCTGGCGGCCGCGATCCTGAGCATTCTGGACCATAAAACAGCAATCCACAAAACGCTTGAGCCGGATGACCAGAAAAAAGGCGGCTATACCGTCCACGATGTAGCCCAAGCAGCGGCGGCGGAATTCGGCCGCCCGGTCAGGCCGCTGGCGGTGCCGGAAGCCTTTTTGTACACCCTGGCCTTTGCCAACGAAGCACTTGCCTTTACCACCGGCAAGGCGCCAATCTTTTCCCGCCACAAGGTGCGGGAGATGGCCCACCCCGACTGGGTTTCCGACCCGAAGACCCATAAGGCGATCTCAAACTGGCGCCCGGAAATCGGGCTCAAGGAAGGGGTCCGGGAAACCGTTCACTGGTACCGGAACCGAAACCTTCTTTAGGGTCTGGACCGGGTTACCGGTGAGGGCTGTGCCGCAGCAAAAATTGGTCAGAACAAGGAAAAAGTGATAAAAAATAGCCATCTATTTGAAGCGCTTTTGACACAGGTCTGCCCAATTTGGGCGCGGTCCGATAAGGATTGGCCCGAAAGGCCTGGGTAAAGGCGTCGAAAATCCTCGTCGATATGCTATATCGCCTGCGGGCTTCTCCTGTTTTCCAGGCCTTTCAGAGCCAACACAGCTCCACCCGGTAATTGAGTTCAGACCCTATCCCAATCAGGTAATCCTTCCTGATCCAGCCCATATTTCAGGGGTTTTGACGATTTTTTGCGTTCCTTCAAAAAAAGCTTTTTTCGATTTTAAGTTTCCAAACCAGCCCCAATGGTGTAACTAGGTCAGCCTGGGAAAAATTTGAAACTAGGGAAACACCCGTCTTCATGACTGAGGTTGAGAGGGGCTGGATTGGTGATGACGTGCTTGAAATTTTTATAACTTGCATTGACCGCCATATTCTATAATAACCCCCCCCCTTGGAAAAGAAATTCAGGCGAGATAAATGCGCAAAGATCTTTTTGACAAGTATCAAACGATAATCGACCGGCATGCGGCGCTGCCTCCCGAGGTTGATGACCCGTTTTCTGTCCGGATGGACAAGGTGTTATCGCCGACCATCGCCATAATCGACGGGCGTGAAACGATCCTGTGCGGGACCAACAATTACATGGGCATGACCTTTAATGATGAGGCCAGGAAAGCCGCCCATGACGCCCTCGAGCGGTTTGGCACTGGCAC
>JADFFP010000137.1 GCA_022568115.1 Pseudomonadota bacterium
AGCGTTCTGAATACCTTTTCGATCACGGTATGCTCGATATGGTGGTTCACCGCAGGGACCTGCGCGATACCCTGGTTCGCATCCTGTCGCTGGTCAGCTGCGATGGCGCCCCGCCCAGGCTCCGCGCCCGCGCCGCCGGGTAATTCAAAAAGCGATGCCCCGGACAAAACCTTCCGGTGAAACCCGGCTGGATCAGGCGCTGTCACGGCTTTATCAATTCTTTCCTCTGAAAATTGACTTATCATTAGGCCGTCTTGAGCGGCTGTTGAAACATTTGGCAAACCCGGAGCGGAAACTGCCCGTGATTATTCATGTCGCCGGAACCAACGGTAAGGGATCGGTGGTGGCTTATCTGAGGGCCATCCTGGAGGCTGCGGGTCTCAGGGTTCATGTCTATACCTCGCCCCATCTGGTTTCGTTCCGCGAACGGATCCGGATTGCCGGTGACTTGATCGGGGAAGATGATCTGGTGGATATTCTGGACCGGGTCGAGGCGGCCAATAATGGCCAGCCGATTACCTTTTTCGAAGTGACCACCGCAGCCGCCTTCCTGGCGTTTTCCGAAACCCCTGCTGATGTGTGTCTCCTGGAAGTGGGTCTCGGCGGGCGGCTGGACGCTACCAATGTTATCAAAAAGCCGCTGGTGACGATTATCACCCCGGTCGGTCTCGACCATGCGGTGTTCCTCGGGGATGATCTGAAATCGGTCGCCCGGGAAAAGGCCGGGATCGCCAAGGCGGGGGTGCCGCTGGTGGCCGCCGCCCAGCAAGCCAGAGCCCTGGCGGTGATTGAAAATCAGGCCAGGAAGGTTGGCGCGCCTTTGCTTTTGGAGGGCCGTAACTGGCGCCTTGACGGCTTGGAATTTTCTGGCTTTGGAAAAAGCATAACCCTGCCCCGGCCTGCTCTTGCCGGGCAACACCAGGCGCACAATGCCGCTTTGGCGGTGGCCGCGCTTTTTGCCCAGAGTGCTTTCAAGGTGTCCGGGGCGGCGATTCGGCAGGGGGTGCGGACCACCTCCTGGCCGGCGCGCTTTCAGAAACTGCGGACCGAGGATTTTCCCATCTCTTTCCCCAAGGGTACGGAGATCTGGCTCGATGGCGGGCACAACCCGCTGGCCGGCCGGGCGCTGGCGAAGCTTTTGCCCGGGGTCCTGGACCGGGGACGGCCGCGCTTTTTGATTGCCGGCATGATGGAAAGCAAGGATAGGGAGGGGTTTTTGGCGCTGCTGGCGCCGCTGTTTGATTTCTTCATTGCGGTCCCGGTGCCGGGCAAGGACAAGGGTACGGCCCCGGAACAATTGTGCCGGACCGCCAAGGGGCTGGGACTTGAAGCGAGCGAGGCTGGAAACGTCAATGCCGCCCTGAAAAAAATTTCAGCCAGGGCAAAAGGGCCGGCGCCGCAAATCCTGATCACCGGATCGCTCTACCTGGCCGGCCAGGTGCTGCGGGATATCGGGTATTCGGTCTCCTGAAAAAAAACGCCCCCGGAGGAGCGCCGGCTCATTTTCCGGAAAATTCAAATTAGCCGACGGTCGCGCCGATCCAGTTTAACAACTGACTTTTGCTTTGCACCCCCACTTTGGTGCCGACCAGTTCACCGCCCTTGAAAATCATCAGGGTCGGAATGCCGCGCACCCCCATCCCGGACGGGGTTTCAGGATTTTCGTCGATATTCATTTTGGCGATAGTGATGCTGTCCATTTCA
The DNA here is from genome assembly GCA_022568115.1 of Pseudomonadota bacterium. GTDB lineage: Bacteria > Pseudomonadota > Alphaproteobacteria > Sphingomonadales > SMXR01 > SMXR01. The sequence continues at coordinate 1,705 of JADFFP010000137.1, forward strand.
GAGGCCACTTCCTCCAGCGCCGGTGCGATCTGATGGCACGGGCCGCACCATTCCGCCCAGTAATCCACCAGCACGGGTTTTTCCGATTTCAGGACGTCGGCTTCGAAGCTTTCGTCGGTAACCTTGATTATCGCCATGGGGGCACCCTTTCTATTTTTATCCGGCCTCTGGCCGCGGCTGGTTTTCAATATTTAGGAACTGGTTGGTGGTTCGTCAATAGCTTCACTTTTTTATGATTTGTTCAGGAACAGCCATCCAGGTGCAATCCTCGGTCCACAGCAGCGCCGCCCGGATCTCGCGCCCCGGGTAGAGGTCTTTCAGCAGTTCCCGGTAAAGGCCGACTTGCTGAAGGTACTCCCTCGGCGCGGCCGCCACAGTTTCGGGAACCCGGCGGTCTGATTTGTAATCGACCAGGGTAATCCGATCCTCTTCCACCACCAGCCGGTCAATCTGGGCGGAGACAAAATTTCCTTCGATGGTCCCGGCCAGGGCCGCCTCCCCGCGGCTGCCGGGGCCGAAAATAAAACTGTATTGGGGATACTCCAGCACCCCTTTTACTTTATTCCAGATGTCATCCTGTTGCTTGCGGGTCAGGGCCTTGTCTTTCTGGGCGAGATAGGCGCGGGCGCTGCCCTCCCGCTTTTCCGCCGGCAATTCGGGCAAAACCTCCAGCAGTTTGTGGATTATGTTGCCCCGCTGTTTTGCTTGCTCGGCGCCTCCCTTGTGGGCAAGCGAAAAAGCAATCTCCTGTTCATGCTGGCGGGACGGCCGCACCAGGGGTCCCACCCCGGCCTCTTTTTTGGCCGCGCTGGTGGCCCAGGCGGGCACGGAGATCGCCTCGGCCCGGTCCGGCATTTTTTGATCATCCGGTTTGGGCCCGGCGGTTTGCGGGCTTTCCAGACGCAGCAGCGCCAGCTCGCCGCCGACAGCTATTTTTTCAACCCCCTCCAGGTCCTCCAGCGCTTCCCGGATACAGCCGTACCAGGTAGGGTCCTTGGGCGTGGATTTGCCGGTCCAGCCGCAAATATAAAGGCGATCCTCGGCCCGGGTCAGGGCGACATACAAGAGCCGGTTATGCTCCGCCCGCTCCTCATCAAGAAAGACCTCCCCGGCGATTTTACAGGGTCCGGCGTGCATTTCCTTGGCCCTGGCCCAAACCAGCAGGTATTCGCCGCTGCCCGGGACTTGAAAACGGGGAGGAATCTCAAGCAAGTCGGTGCGCCGCTTTCTGGCCACCTTGAAGGTGTCGGGCAAGTACACAACCGGGGCCTCCAGCCCCTTGGCGCCGTGAATGGTCATGATCCGCACTTCGTTTTTGCCGCGCTCCATATCACGCTTGATCTCGGTCCTGCCGCCCGAGAACCATTTCAGGAACCCCTGCAGGGAAGGCGTGTGGTTTTGCTCAAACTCCAGCGCCAGCGACAAAAACTCATCCAGCGGATCGTTCACCTCAAATCCCAGGCGCTGGACCAACCGCTTCCGGCCCTCCAGGGGGCCGAGTACCCGGGAAAAGAAATCAACCGGCGTTTCCCCGCCCAGCAGCTTCAGAAGCGTCCCCAGAAATGTCACCGCCGGGCGGTATTTGGGACTGGTTTTGGCCTGGTCTTCCAGGGCCCGCCACAAAGAGCTTGTGCGGCCTGGCGCCAGGGTCAGCAAATCGTCATCATCAAAATTTAAAAGCGGCCCCTTGAGCACACAGGCCAGGTTATAATCATCCCCCGGCAGCAAGGTGAAACCGGCCAGGGCGGCCAGGTCCTGGATTGCCAGCTGGTCCGCCAGCACCATCCGGTCGCTGCCGGCGACCGGGATGTTACACCCTTTCAGCTCGCGGATCAGATGATCCATGAACACATCTCGATCTTTCCCCTTATTATTTTTCTGGGTTTTGCCCCGGGTTTTGACCAGCACCAGGAAATCGCCATAACGCACTGCCCGGCCGCGGGATTTCAGATGCTCTTTCCCTTTGATCATCTGCTCGATATGGCGGGCGATTTTCTCCGCCAGGCGGGCCTTGGGCGTGTGCACGAATTTTTGCTCGTCAGGAAGCCGCCAGCCGGGCTTTGGGGTGTCTTTAACCCCGGGACGTTCCGGCGGCCAGACCTCTATCAGGCCATGCTGGCCCAGCCGTTGAGCGAGGTGGGTCACGGCCTGGTCCCCGCGGACAATGCCGTTTCGGGTCCCGGGGTGAAGAAAGACCGCGTCAACCGCCTTCAGGACCGCCCCGGTCGACCGGTATGAAGTGTTGAGCACGCAATCCTCCAGCGCCAGGCCGGCGTCGCGCGCCTTTTTGGCCAGACGGACTTTGGCCTCTTCAAACGCCTTCGGTTCGGCGCCCTGGAAGCGGTAGATCGATTGCTTCGGATCGCCGACCGCGAAAACGGTCCTGAGCAAACCTTCCCGGCCGCCCAGCCCCGAGAAAAATTCATCGCTCAGGGCTTCCACCAGCTGCCACTGGATCTGGTTGGTGTCCTGGGCTTCATCGACCAGGATGTGATCGATGCCGCCGTCCAGCTTGTAGAGTATCCAGGGGGTAATTCCCTCCCGCTCCAGCAGGCTCGAGGTTTTCAAAATCAGGTCATCGTAATCGAGCAGGCCGTGGGCCTCCTTGGCTTTCTGGTAGCGGGCCAGGATTGTGCTGCCGAGGCGGATCAGGGCCGATGTGTCTTGTGCGGCCTCAAGCAAAAAGAGGCGTTCACGAACCCCGGCCAGCCGTTTTTGCTCTGCCAGAAATATCTCTGGAAAGTCCGGATGCTCATCCAGCGTGGCGTTGACAAAAAATGGTTTTCTGACCCCACCATCTTGCTTGAAAAAGGCCTTGCAGTAAGTTTCAAAATGCGCCCGCCGATTTTTTTTATCGGCAAAGAAAGGGGCCATGTATCCGGCATTGGTTTT
>JADFFP010000138.1 GCA_022568115.1 Pseudomonadota bacterium
GGAAACTTTTCCAGCGCCGCCCGGTCTTCCGGGACCCGGCCGCCATGCTCAGCGATCAGGGCCTGGCTCAGGCCGATGATATTCCTGGCCTTGGTGTTGAACAAGCCGATGGTCTTGATGTATTCCTTCAACCCCTCAAGCCCGAGCGCCAGCATTCTTTCAGGGGTGTCAGCAGCCTTGAAAAGGGCCCTGGTGGCTTTATTGACCCCGACATCGGTGGCCTGGGCCGACAGGACAACCGCCACCAGCAGGGTAAACTCATTGGTATAGTCCAGCTCTCCCTTGGGATTGGGGTTGGCCTTTTGCATGCGCTGCAAAAACTCTTCAACCTTCACCTTGTTCATTAAAATGTCCTTTAAATTTTCATCACGTCTTTCAGGGTATAAAAGCCGGGTTGTTTGCCGATCAGCCAATCGGCTGCCAGCAGACCGCCGCGGGCGAACAGCCGCCGGTCCCTGGCCCGGTGGATAATCTCGATCTGCTCCCCCGGGCCGGAAAACAGGATATGGTGTTCACCAATAACCTTCCCCTCACGGTGGGAGGTATATTTGATGTCCTTTTTATCGCGCCCCGAGGCCGCCCCCAGCAGCAACGCCGTGCCCGAGGGCTTGTCCTTCTTTTCAGCATGGTGAATGTCGGTAATCTCGAGCTGGAAATCCGGACCCAAAGCCCGGGACAGACCGCCAACCGCTTTTGCCAGGGCGGTGATGGCGAACGACATGTTGTAGGACAGCAAAACAGGGGCTTTTTCAGCACATGCCCCGATTTGCTCCAACTGGTCATCTGTAAACCCGGTGGTGCCGATCACCAGCGCCGTACCCGTTTGAGCAGCGGCCTGGGCGTTTTCTACGCTGGCTTTGGGGGTTGTGAAATCGATCACAACGTCAGAGGCGCCAAAGACCGCCAGCCGGTCATCGGAATAATTTTGTCCGGTTCCAACTTGCGTTTCGGGAAACAGAACTGGGGTAGCAACCACCGCATCACCGGGCCGGACCAAAACCCCGGACAGGGCGACGTCCCCGTCCCGGTATATTTCTATCAGGATCATCTGGCCCATGCGGCCGAGGCCCCCGGAGATCGCTATTCTTTTTTTCGCCATGGCTTTACGCGCGCCTCCCAAGGGAGAACTTTAACGCTTTTACAAGAGAGGATAAAGGGTTTTGACCTAATCAGTCAGGCCGTCCCACAGCTCCTTGATTTTGGAAAAGAATTTCGAAGACTCAGGGCTCCACGACGCATCGCCTTCGGCGGCAAAGTTCTTGATATGCTCTTTCTGGGCGCGGGTCAGGTTAACCGGAGTCTCGACCCTGGTCTCGATGATCATGTCGCCAACCCGCCCGGTGTTCAGGATCGGCATGCCCTTGCCGCGAAGCCGGAATTGCTTGCCGCTTTGGGTGCCGGCGGGAATTTTGACCCGGGCCTTTTTCCCATCGAGGGTTGGAACCACAATCTCGCCGCCAAGGATGGCATCGGTCACCGGAATCGGAACCCGGCAGTACAGGGTGCTGCCCTCCCGTGTGAACAGGGGGTGTGGCTTGATCGAAATAAAGAGGTATAAATCGCCCGCCGGGCCGCCGCGGATCCCGGCCTCACCTTCTCCGGACAGGCGGATCCGGGTGCCTTCCTCGACCCCCGCCGGAATTTTAACCGACAGCGATTTTTTCTTTTGCACCCGGCCCGAGCCCGAACAGGGGCGGCACGGGTCGGAGATCACCTGACCGGCGCCCTGGCAGGCAGAACAGGTCCGCTCGACCATGAAAAAGCCTTGCTGCAGGCGGGTCCGTCCGGTTCCTTTGCAGTCCGGGCAGGTTTGTGGCTGGCTGCCCTTATGGGCGCCCGAACCGCCACACTCTCCGCACTGGGCGGTGGCGTTGACGTCCAAGCTCTGGTCCTTGCCGGAAAAGGCTTCATCCAGGGAAATGGCCAGGTTGTATCTGAGGTCCGCGCCCCGGCGGGCGGCGGTGCGTGGCTGGCGCTGGCGGCCGCCCATGAAATCACCAAACAGGTCTTCAAAAACATCGTGGAAGCTGTCTGCCCCGGGCTGGGCCCTGCGCCCGAACCCGCCGGCCCCAAAGCCGCCCCGGCCGAAACCGCCGCCCTCAAAGGCGGCATGCCCGAATTGATTATAAGCGGCTCTTTTTTGCGGGTCTTTCAGGACATCGTAGGCTTCGTTAATTTCCTTGAACTTTTGTTCGGCTGCGGCGTCGCCCGGGTTCTTGTCCGGGTGATACTTCATGGCCAGCTTGCGATAAGCTAACTTGAACGCGGCCTCATCCGCGCCCCTGTCGACGCCAAGCGTGGAATAATAGTCCTGTTTCGCCATTACCCATCCCCGGGTTGCCGGTTTGCCGTTGAAAAAGAGACAGCCAGGTTTTGATAACACACCTGGCTGCATCCCATAACTCAAGACCCTTAAAGCTTACTTCTTTTTCTTCTTCTGGTCCTTGTCGTCGTCAACTTCCTCAAACTCGGCATCGACGACTTTTTCATCCTTCGCGGTTTCGCCGGTGGCCCCTTCAGCGCCTTCAGCCGGAGCAGCCTCAGCCTGCTGGGCCTTGTATATTTCCTCGCCCAGTTTCATCGCAGCCTCAGCCAGCCCTTGTGACTTGGCTTTAATATCCTCGACATCATCGCCTTCCAGCGCTGGTTTCAGGGCGGCGATAGCATCGGCAATCACTGTCTTGGTAGCGTCATCCAGCTTGTCACCGTGTTCCTTGAGATTTTTCTCAGTGCCATGAATCAGCGCCTCGCCCTGGTTGCGGGCCTCGACCAATTCGCGTTTTTTCTTGTCGTCCTCAGCATGGGATTCGGCGTCCTTGACCATACCTTCGATCTCATCATCGGACAGGCCGCCGGAGGCCTGAATGCGGATCTGGTGCTCTTTTCCGGTACCCTTGTCCTTGGCATGGACGTTGACGATGCCATTGGCATCAATATCAAACGAAACTTCGATCTGCGGCACACCGCGCGGGGAAGGCGGTATTCCAATCAAGTCGAACTGGCCCAGCAGTTTATTGTCACTGGCCATTTCACGCTCGCCCTGGAAGACACGGATGGTCACCGCGTTCTGATTGTCCTCGGCGGTGGAAAAGACCTGGCTTTTCTTGGTCGGGATAGTGGTGTTGCGGTCAATCAGCCGGGTAAAGACACCGCCCAGGGTCTCGATCCCGAGCGACAGCGGGGTCACGTCCAGCAGTAATACGTCCTTGACGTCGCCCTGTAGAACCCCGGCCTGAATAGCGGCGCCCATAGCCACCACTTCATCCGGGTTGACGCCCTTGTGGGGCTCGCGGCCAAAGAAGTTTTTCACGATTTCGTTAATTTTCGGCATCCGGGTCATGCCGCCGACCAGAATCACGTCCTTGATTTCGCCCTTGGCAACGCCAGCGTCCTTAAGCGCTTTTTCACAAGGCGCCAGGGTACGGCTTACCAGGTCATCGACCAGGCTTTCCAGCTTGGCGCGGCTGAGTTTCATGGTCAGGTGCTTCGGCCCTGACTGGTCGGCGGTGATAAAGGGCAGGTTCACTTCGGTTTCAGTGGCGCTTGAGAGCTCAATCTTGGCTTTTTCAGCGGCTTCTTTCAGACGCTGCAGGGCCAGCTTGTCTCCGCGCAGGTCAATGCCGTTTTCCTTTTTGAACTCATTGGCCAGATATTCCACCAGTTTCATGTCGAAATCCTCGCCGCCGAGAAAGGTATCGCCATTGGTGGATTTCACCTCGAACACGCCGTCGCCAATTTCAAGGATGGAAATATCAAAAGTCCCGCCGCCCAGGTCATAAATGGCAATCGTGTGCGGCTCGCCCTTGTCCAGCCCGTAGGCCAGCGAGGCCGCGGTCGGTTCGTTGATGATGCGCAAGACTTCCAGCCCGGCAATCTTGCCGGCGTCCTTGGTGGCCTGGCGCTGGGCGTCGTTAAAATAAGCCGGAACCGTGATCACCGCCTGGGTAACTTTTTCGCCCAGGTAATTTTCTGCTGTCTCCTTCATCTTTTGCAGGATGAAAGCGCTAATCTGGCTCGGGCTGTACTGTTTGCCCTGGGCTTCGACCCAGGCATCGCCGCCCTTGGCCTTGATAATCTTGTAGGGCACCATTTTGATGTCTTTTTGCGTGGTTTTGTCGTCAAACCGGCGGCCAATCAGGCGCTTGATGGCAAAAAGCGTGTTTTCCGGGTTGGTTACCGCCTGGCGCTTGGCCGACTGGCCGACCAGACGCTCACCCTTGTCGGTGAAGGCGACTATAGATGGGGTGGTGCGGCCCCCTTCAGAATTTTCTAATACCTTGGGTTTGGATCCTTCCATAATGGCGACGCACGAATTAGTGGTCCCAAGATCAATGCCAATAACTTTACTCATTCTTCCCTCATTTCTTTTTAATTTGGCCCCCACATACTTTGATGCTTTTTGGGCGACCGTTTGGTTATCATTCTGATTTTGGCCCGAAAGGCGTCAAAATCTCCTTGCTAACGGGTTTTATATGGGGAGGGGGAAAATCCTCTGCAAGGTTTCCGTCTAAGAAAGTTTTCTCTTAAGTCCTTACCTTTAAACCCAAATTTA
>JADFFP010000139.1 GCA_022568115.1 Pseudomonadota bacterium
TGCTGGCCATGCTGGGAACCAAGAAAAAAGGCGTACTTGGCCATATTCTTGTCTTTACCGGGATTATTGCCGGCGGAGCCCTGTTGATGGTGGCGCTTGACCGCTCATTTCTTGATAAAATATTCTGATGCGGACTTGATGCGCTAACCGTTAGCGACTATGCCTTTTCCATGAAAATTAGAGGAAGGCCCGATGACCGCCATACTTGACATCAAGGCCCGGGAAATTTTGGACAGCCGGGGAAATCCCACCGTGGAAGTAGATGTGCTGCTTGAGGATGGCGGTTTTGGCCGCGCCGCGGTGCCCTCGGGCGCCTCGACCGGAGCCCATGAGGCGGTTGAGCTTCGGGATTGCGATAAGGCCCGGTATTTGGGAAAAGGGGTTAAGCTAGCCGTTGCCGCGGCGATGGGTGAAATCCTTGATCATCTGAAGGGGAAAGAGTTCGACCAGCGGGGCCTTGACCGGGCCATGTGCGCGCTGGACGGCACCAAGGATAAATCCCGCCTCGGGGCCAATGCCATCCTCGGCGTCTCCTTGGGCTTTGCCAAGGCGACCGCCAATTCAGCCGGTCTCCCCCTTTATGCCCAGGTAGGCGGGGAGCGGGCGCATCTGCTGCCGACCCCGATGATGAATATCCTGAACGGCGGGGTCCATGCCGACAATCCGATCGATATCCAGGAATTCATGATTGCACCGGTAGGCGCCGCAACCTTCGCCGATGCGGTGCGGATCGGGGCGGAGGTTTTCCATACCCTGAAAAAACAATTATCCGATGCCGGCCTGAGCATTGCGGTTGGCGATGAAGGCGGGTTCGCGCCGGATCTCAGAAACGCCGATCAGGCGCTCGGGTTTATCACAAAAGCGATTGAGGGCGCCGGCTACCGGCCCGGTGAGGACATCATGCTGGCGCTCGATGCCGCGGCGAGTGAATTTTTCAAGGACGGCAAGTACGTCCTGGCCGGCGAGGGCAAGACCCTGGACGCGGGCGAAATGGTCGATTATTACGCTGATCTGGCCGCCCGCTACCCGATTTATTCGATCGAGGATGGTCTGGCCGAAGACGACTGGGACGGCTGGAAGGCCCTGACTGATGCTCTCGGCGATAAAATACAGCTGGTCGGCGATGATCTGTTTGTCACCAATCCGGTGCGGCTCAGGCGTGGCATCGATCAGGGAACCGCAAACGCCATCCTGATCAAGCTCAACCAGATCGGCACCCTGAGCGAAACCCTGGAGGTGGTTTCAATGGCGCAAAAGGCCAAGTTCGGAGTGGTGATCTCCCACCGCTCGGGCGAGACCGAAGACACCACCATCGCCGATCTCGCGGTCGCCACCAATGCCGGGCAGATTAAAACCGGCTCGCTGGCCCGTTCCGAGCGCACCGCCAAGTACAACCAGCTGATCCGCATCGAGGAAGCGCTGGGATCAAAAGCCAGGTACGCCGGTGCCTCTATCCTGAAAAACTGAGTCAAAACAACGGGTTAGTGAATCCGCGCATTATTTTCTACTAATCCATTGAATCTAAAAGCATTTTTTTACTTGACGCGGCGAATCTCTTCTGATTCCCTAAAGCCTATGAAGTTCGTTGAGCAGATACGTTTTCGCCTTGGCCAGGCGCTCGGTCCGGCCCTGGCATTGATGGCTATTTTCTATTTCAGCTATCACGCGGTTCAGGGCAACCATGGGCTTTTGACGCTTAAGGAGCTGAACGCCGAGATGGCCGGGCTGGAGGTCCGGGCGGCCGAGGCCGGGGCGGAGAGACGGGCGCTTGAGATCAAGGTCAATAACCTGCTCCCGGATAATCTCGATCTCGACCTGCTGGACGAGCGGGCGCGCGCGGTGCTCGGCTTTCAGGAACAGGACGAGATTGTCATTTTCCTCGATGACGGGGAATAAATCCGCCTCATATTGGCCTTTAAAAACAAAGTTCAGGCGCCAACATTAATCAAATACAGGTTAATCTGATAAAACTTGTGGAAAAACAAGGGGTTTCACTCTATTCAAGGTCTCCACTTTAGGCATTTTTTCAAGCAGCGGCGAGGCAACATAATGGCAACCAGGCCACAACATACAAGAGGCAAAAAAGGGCGCCCCAAACCGGCCCGCAAAGGCGCCGCCCCGGAGCTCTACAAAGCGTCCAAAGCCCAGCTGATCAAATTTTACAGGGAAATGCTGACCATCCGCCGCTTCGAGGAAAAGGCCGGCCAGATGTACGGTCAGGGCGAGATTGGCGGTTTCTGTCATCTTTATATCGGCCAGGAGGCGGTGGTGGTGGGCGTTCAGGACTGCCTTTTGGAGGGCGACAGCATTATCACCGGCTACCGTGATCACGGCCATATGCTGGCGGCCGGAATTGATGCTGGCGCGGTGATGGCTGAGTTGACCGGGCGGGCCAGCGGAATCTCATCGGGCAAAGGCGGCAGCATGCACATGTTCTCGACCAGGGACGGCTTTTACGGCGGCCATGGGATTGTCGCGGCGCAAGTGCCGATCGGCACCGGGATCGCCTTCGCCCACCGCTACCGCCGGCAAGACAATATCTGCGTCACCTACTTCGGCGATGGCGCCGCCAACCAGGGCCAGGTGTTCGAGGCGTTCAACATGGCCCGGCTGTGGGATCTGCCGGTGCTCTATGTGGTGGAAAACAACCGCTATGCGATGGGCACCTCGGTGCTCCGCTCGACCGGGTCACGGGAATTGTGGAAGCGCGGCGACAGCTTTAAAATCCCCGGCAAGCAAGTCGACGGCATGAATGTGCTGGCGGTGCGCGCCGCCGCCGGGGCGGCGATCGATCAGGTGCGCTCCGGCAAGGGGCCATATTTACTGGAAATGCAGACATACCGCTTCCGCGGCCATTCGATGTCGGACCCGGCGCTCTACCGCTCCAAGGAAGAAGTTCAGCAAATGAAGGCCGAACACGACCCGATCGGCCAGGTGAAAAAGCTGCTTTTGGACAATAAAATGGCCACCGAAGACGACCTGAAAGAGATCGGCCGGGAGGTCAAGGCGGAAATCACCAGGGCCGCCGAATTTGCCATCGCCAGCCCGGAGCCGGAAGCCTCCGAGCTTTTCAGCGATGTTCTGGTGGAGGTCGCCTCATGAGCATCACCATCACCATGCCGGCGCTGTCGCCGACCATGACCGAGGGGACGCTCCTTAAATGGCTGGTCAAAGTTGGCGATAAGGTCGAGCCCGGCGATATCCTGGGCGAGATTGAGACCGACAAGGCGACCATCGAACTGGAAGCCGCGGACCAGGGGACCGTCGCCCGGCTGCTGGTGGCTGAGGGAACCGAAGGCATTGCCGTAAATTCCCCGATCGCCATCCTGCTGGAAGAGGGAGAGGAAAAAGTTCCGGAAGAAGAAATTCCTGCCACCCCCTCACCCCAACCCTCTCCCGCGGAGGGGAGAGGGGAGCAGACCCCAGCTGTTAGTGAACAGTTGTCAGCAGAAAAACCTAAAGAACTTGAAAAGGCTGCGCCTCAAATTCCCTCTGATGTTAAAACCAAACAAATGACCGTAAGGGAAGCGCTCCGGGACGCCATGGCCGAGGAAATGCGCCGCGATCAGCGGGTGTTCCTGATGGGCGAGGAGGTCGCCGAATACCAGGGCGCCTACAAGGTTTCTCAAGGGTTGCTGGATGAATTCGGGGAAGACCGCGTGATCGACACCCCGATCACCGAATACGGCTTTGCCGGCCTGGGGGTCGGCGCGGCGTTCGCCGGCCTCAAGCCGATCGTTGAATTCATGACTTTCAACTTCGCCATGCAGGCGGTCGACCAAATCATCAATTCGGCGGCCAAGACCCGCTACATGTCGGGTGGGCAGATGGCCGCGTCGATCGTGTTCCGTGGCCCCAACGGCGCCGCCGCCCGGGTCGCGGCGCAGCACTCGCAGTGCTATGCCAGTTGGTACGCGCACTGTCCGGGCCTCAAGGTTGTGGCGCCGTGGTCCGGGGCCGACGCCAAGGGGTTGCTGAAGTCGGCTATCCGCGATCCCAACCCGGTCATCTTCCTGGAAAACGAGATCCTGTACGGCCAGTCCTTCGAGGTGCCCACCGACCCCGACTTCACGCTGCCGATCGGCGCCGCCAAGATCGAGCGCGCCGGCGCGCACGTCACCATCGCGGCGTTCTCGCTGATGGTCGGCGTCGCCCTGGAGGCTGCCGAGACCCTGGCCGGCGAGGGAATCGACGCCGAGGTCATCAACCTGCGCAGCCTGCGCCCCCTGGACACCGCCGCCATCGTCGAATCGGTCAAGAAGACCAACCGGCTGGTTTCGGTGGAGGAAGGCTGGCCGTTCGCCGGCATCGGCTCGGAGCTGGCGGCGCAGATGATGGAACATGCCTTCGACTGGCTCGACGCGCCGGTCGCCAGGGTGAGCGGCGACGACGTGCCGATGCCTTACGCCGCCAATCTCGAGCGGCTGGCATTGCCGTCGGCGGCAGGAATCGTGACCGCGGCGAAGGCGGTCTGTTACCGCTAGAGAAATTTCATGTCGATCGGAATCGCCCCGGCCGGCTCCGGCCAGACAAAATATGCGCCATCGAGAG
>JADFFP010000140.1 GCA_022568115.1 Pseudomonadota bacterium
AGGTATTGGCCCAGCGTGGTCCATTCGATCTGGTATTTGAAATCGGTCTGGCGCTTGAGGCTTTCCTCTTTCATGGCGTCCGACCAGGGCCCAAAGGACCAGCCCTCGCCGAACACCTCCAGCGTCACCCCCTGCTTGAGGTCGCTCAGGCCGGCGCCGTTGACCATCAGGGTTTCCGGCGCCCACGACAGCATATTGATAAACCCGGGGGTGACCGCCAGGCCGGCGGCGTCGACGACCGTGATGGCGTCCTCCTCATCCAGATCACCAATTGCGGTTATCCGGTCGCCCTCGATACCAATATCAGCCACGTAAGGGTCGCCCCCGGATCCGTCATAAACCGTGCCACCCGAAATAATCACATCAAACAACGGTGTCTCAACGCCTTCCGAGCACGACACAGCCAGAAAGAAAAGCAGAAACGTAAACCCCTTCAGACGCCTAAAAATGACGGACATAGAACTCCCCCTTAAAAGTATAATATTTTAAAACCCGACCAGGCGGCGAATTTCTGCAAAGCCTTCATCATAAATTCCCATGACAATGTCTTCTGCTTCATCAGCAGTAACGCCATCGACCAGGAACGTTGATGACCATTCCACCACGCACTGCTCGCCATCCTCCACAACCTTCAGCGTGGCAACGTAATCTTTCACCGGCAGCGGGCTTTCAATGATCGAATATGTGTAGCTCATGTTTTCTTCATCAACTTCTTCCAGACGTTCCACAACCACACTGCCATCCTCCAGATAGAGTTTCCGGATAGCCCCAACACCTTCGCCTTCTACCTCAATTTCCTTGACCGAGGGCATCCACTTGGTAAGCGAATCGTAAGCGCCGATCATTTCCCAGACATCTTTAGCGCTGGCATCAAATTTTACTGATGTTTTGATGGTGACACGGTTATCGGCGTCAGAAACCTTCCGGCTTTGGTCGCGGATCGCGCGGAACTCGGTGCCGATGTTCCAGTTGGGCCAGAGATCGCCGTTGGCCACCGCTTCGCCCACCGCATAGTATAATTTGACATCCTCAACCCCGCCCGAAAAATCCCAGTCGGGATCATATTCATCCGACGGCTTGTGATAGCGGTTGGCGACATAATCATCGGCCTGGGCCTGGCCGTAGTCTGGCCCGAATTCAACATGATCTATACCGCCGCCGGGATAGATCATGGGAACCCCCTTCTTGGCCAGATTGAAATGGTCGGAACGGTAATAAAAGCCCTTTTCCACGTCCGGGTCCGGAGCCAGCACCCGCCCCTGGGCTGCTGCAGCCTGTTCCAGATACGGATCAAGTTCAGATAACCCCATGCCAGTGACAGAAATATCCCTGGTCCGGCCAATCAGGTTAAGACCGTCTATATTTAACCCGGCAATGGTTTTGTTCAAGGGAAAGAGGGGGTTTTCACCGTAGTGTTCAGACCCCAGCAGGCCCTGCTCCTCGGCGGTCGTCGCCAGGAAAACCATGGTCCGCTTCGGCGCTGTCTCCAGTGAACCAAAAGCTTCCGCCAACTCAAGCAGAGCCGCGGTTCCGGAGGCATTGTCAAAGGCGCCGTTGTAAATATTATCGCCATCGATTTCCTCGCCAATTCCAAAATGATCCCAGTGGGCCATGTAGAGGAAATACTCGTCCGGCTTTTCAGACCCGGGGACAATCCCGACCACGTTCCTGGAACGCGAATGGTTAATCTCATTGCTAAAGGACAGCGAGGCCGCCACGCCCATCGAAACCGGTTTGAACCCTTTATTGGAAGCTGCTGCGGTCAGCGCCGCCAGATCAAGGCCGGCGGCAGCGAAAATTGCTTCCGCGGCCTCTCCGCTAATCCACCCTTCGATCTTCGAGCGGGACATATTGCCGTCCGCCGATTCCAGATAAAACTGTTTGCCGGTCCAGCCGCCCCGGACCACCGCCCAGGGGTACCCGGCCGGGCCGGTTTCATGGATGACGATGGCCGCATCCGCGCCCTGGCGCATGGCTTCTTCATACTTGTAGGTCCAGCGCCCGTAATAGGTCATGGCATAGCCGGTAAAGAGACTTTCATCACGGGTGGCATAACCCGGGTCATTGACCAGGATAACAGCGGTCTTGCCGGTCATGTCGATCCCTTGATAATCGTTCCAGCCGTATTCCGGGGCGACGATGCCATAGCCGACGAAAACCATTTCGCTATTTTCAACATCAATCCGGTCAACCACCCGGCGGGTGCCGGCGACATAGTCATCGGCATATCTCAGGTTAATGCTGACATCCGGGCCGGTGATGACCAACTGCTGGTCCGCGCTGGCGGTGATGTCGACCAGCGGCACCTCCTGGAAATAACTCTCGCCATTGCCCGGCCGGAGGCCGTAGGCGTTGAAGTATTCGGCAATATAAGCGACGGTTTTTTCCTCACCGGGAGAGGGCGGCGCGCGGCCTTCGAATTCATCGGAGGAAAGCGTTTCGATATGGTTCGCAAGGTCGGCGGCATTGATGGTGTCGGCGCCGCTGACAACCTCCGGCGGCGCCCCGCACGCGGCCAGCCCAAGCGCCACAAGAGCGGCCAGCCCAATCAGTTTCTTCATGTTGGTCTCTCCTTACTTTTATTTACTTTGCGCCCCGGCATAATCTTCAACCGCGCGCCACACCCGTAAAATATTTCCTGACAGAATTTTCCCGATATCCTGTTCCGAATAACCCCGCTCCAAAAGCCCCTTGATCAGGTTGGGATACATGGAAACATCCTTCAGGCCGACGGGCAGGCTGTCACCGACTCCGTCAAAGTCCGAGCCAATCCCGACATAATCAATACCGGCAATCTCGACCACCCGGTCAAAATGGTCCAGAACCTGATCAAGTGTGGCGTAAGGGTAACCGGCCTCGCCAAAAAATTCGGCTCGGAACGCCGCCTCAACTTCGGGGCCTGGTTCCAGGCCATTTTCTTCGAGATAAGCGGTAAAGGCATTAAAATACCCGGACGAATTGGCTTCTTCGGTCAAGAACGGCGAGCCGAAATTGATCATAATGACACCGCCCTTATCGGCCAGCGCCTTGGTCATGCCGTCCGAGAGGTTGCGCTCGAAGCCGGGGGTAAAATGTCTCAGTGAAGAATGCGAGGCGATCACCGGCGCCTTGGAGATAGACAGGACATCCCAGAACGCCTGATCGGAAACATGGCTGACATCCACCATGATGCCCAGCCGGTTCATCCCGGCAACCACTTCCTTGCCAAAGGGGCTGAGGCCCTGCCATTGTTTGTTGTCATCGTAGGATGAATCGGCGATGTGATTGGAAAGCGAATGGGTCAGTGTAATGTAGCGAATTCCGCGGTTATAAAAATGTTCCAGATTATCCAGGTTGCCGGCGATCGGCGATCCGTTTTCCATCCCGAGCGGGAACGAAATCAGACCAGCCTTGGAATTGGCCTCCACATCCGCAACCGAATAAGCCAATGCGAACTTGTCCCGGGCGCTCTCAACAATCCCCTCGACCATATCAATCAGTTTGTTGGCGTTGGCTGTCGCTTCCTCTCCGTCGCCGAGGACTGCTGGGGTGTAAATCGACATAAACAGTGCGTTGAGGCCGCCGGCAAGCGCTCTCGGGTAATCGAAGTCGCCGCCCCCGGTAGCAGCACTGACATCCTCCCATTGCTCCTCAAGCCGGTAGGGAACATCCACATGGGTATCAATAATGATCGTGTTTTGAGCGATTTCAGCGGCCCGTTGGGCGGCCCCAAGCGGCGCTTCCTGGCTGCAGGCGGCGATAAAAAGCGCGGCTATGATGGCTAAAAAACGCGAACAGAACTTCATACAGAATACCTTTTTTTGAATGTGGTTAAAATCCGCTTTCAACGGCGCTGCTGAGATTTCCATCAATGTCCGGGAAGGTCAAGCCTTTCTTGGCCGTCTTTCCGGGATTTGCCCAAGGCCGGAAGACAGAAAAAAATTTAGCAATGAGTGGCCTTTTAGTATAATACTCAGGAGCAGCTATCCATTGGGGAAATTTTAGGCCATTTTATGTTTAAGCTTGAAGAAGACATTGCTCCACCGCCAATGCAAAGAGGGGAAAGTTTCAATGTCCTGACCTCCCCTTATTGGATTTTCGTTTTTATCCTGGTGGCGCTGCCTTTTTTTGTAGTCTTTTTCTTTATCGGATCTTTTTTCGAATTTCAGGGGGTCAGCCACGAACAGCACTATGCTGTTTATGCCCTGTTGGCCGGGATTTGCTCTGATATATTCCTTCGCCGCTGGCTTAATGTCGCCCTGGCGATCATCCGGAACCCCAGAATTCCCCTGATACTGATTTGGATCATTGGCTGTCTCGCCGTCCTGGCCTTCCAGCCGATCAAGAATTTTAGCGTCTGGTTCTGACCACTTCTGTTGATTGGGTTGAATTTGAATGAACACCTGGGGAGAGATTGCAATGCCGATCATCAAACAAACCATCTGGGTCAGCGTTAGCGACGGCGCGGGTTACCGGGTATTTTCCTGCCAAAAGCCCGGTGGGCCGTTGAAACAGTTGACCAAATGGACCTCTGATGAAGCCCAGAAG
>JADFFP010000141.1 GCA_022568115.1 Pseudomonadota bacterium
GCGGCGATGCGCGCCACCATTTCAGCCGCCCGGGCGGGACTGGTCATGGTGTCCGAGGTCATTACCAGACGCTTGGCCGCAGGGAACAGATTGGCCACCTCTTCCTCCAGGCGCTCTACCCCTGGTCCGCATACCGTAAGTGAATCTTCATGACCGCATTCCGGGCAAAACTTCGGGATCGGGACGGAATGTCCGCAACGATGGCACATCAAATGGCGCCTCAGGCGGTGTTCGACCATCCAGGCGGTGCAGTTGGGACATTCCATCCGCTCACCGCAAGTCCGGCACAGGGTCAGGGGGGCATATCCGCGCCGGTTTAGAAACAGCATCGCCTGTTCCCCCCTCCCTAAAGTAGCTGTTAAGGCTTCAACCAGGTCAGGCGACAGCCAACGGCCCGAAGGGGCGGCCCTGGTGCGCATATCGATGGCGGACAGATCCGGAAGTGACGCACCGCCGTAGCGGTGTTTCAGGGTGACATGGCCGAAACGGCCGCGCTCAATATTGGCCAGCGTTTCGTAAGAAAGGGTGGCGCTGGACAAAATGATCGGACATTCCGCAATTTGCGCCCGCACCAGCGCCATATCACGGGCGTGATACAAAACTCCCTCCTCCTGTTTGAACGAGGAGTCGTGTTCCTCATCCACAATAACCAGTTTCAACTTTTTAAAGGGAAGAAATAAAGCCGACCTGGCGCCCACTACCAACCGGGCTTTGCCCGAGGCCATGGCCCGCCAGGCGCGGCGGCGTTCGGCTTTTCCCAGATCGGAATGCCATTCCACCGGCGGCGCCCCAAAGCGGTTCTCGAAACGGTCCAGCCACTGGTTAGTCAGCGCAATTTCCGGAAGCAGCACCAGAATCTGGCTGTCCGGCTGTTGCAGGATTTCCGCGATTGCTTCAAAATAAACTTCTGTCTTGCCCGACCCGGTCACTCCCTCCAACGCCAGCGGTTGAAAGCCTTTTCCCAGAACGTTCTTCAGATCGGAAACCGCTTTTTTCTGCTCTTCAGTCAGGGCCGGGCCTTTTTTGTTTGGATCGGGGGCAAGGTAGGGCCGGTCCCTGGTCTGCTCCACACCTTCTATCAAACCAAGTTTGATCAAACCCCGGACGACCGCCTCACTGACTCGGGCTTTTTTGGCGGTTTCTTTTATAGTTCTCAGTTTTTCGTCATCGATTGCTTCCAGAACCTGCAGCCGGGCCGGGGTCAGGCGCGCCGGGTCTATCGCCCTTCTTCCTTTGCTATAGAGCATCCGGGTTGGCAGGGGTTTCAGGGCCTCAGGCGACCCCATGCACATCTTGAGAACGTTGCCGGGAGGTGAGATGGTGTAATTCGCCACCCATTCGACGAAGCGGCGCTGTTCCCCGGTCAGGGATGGTACTTTTAACACCTCGTAAATGGCCTTTAATTTGCTGGAAGAAACTTCATTTTCTTCCCCTTGCTTTTCCCACACAACGCCGGTGACCGGCCGTCCCGCCAGCGGCACCCGGACAAATCTCCCGGGCTCCGGTCGTTCGCCCGAGAATCTGTAATCCAGCACCCCTTTCAGGGCGAAGGGAAGAAGGACGGAAACCCGCCCGTTTTGTTCATCAAAAAAATTCAACTCTCTTGCCATGGCAATTTCAGCTTACCTGAGTCCATCGCAACCTTGCAATAAAGCAAAAGAGGGAGTACCAAAATTAAAGGGTTTTTGATCAATCCGGGGGAGAAACGATGAAATTTTTTGCCGATACCGCTGATACCGGCGAAATCCGTGAACTGGCCGCCACTGGTCTGTTGGATGGTGTCACTACCAATCCGTCGCTGATCAAAAAATCGGGCCGCAAACTGTTTGAGGTGCTGGAGGAAATCTGCAGCATTATCGACGGCCCGGTCAGCGCCGAGACGGTCGCCCTTGATTATGAGACAATGCTGAAAGAAGGGCAAAAGCTCAGCAAAATCTCCAAGAATATCGCCATTAAAGTGCCGATGACGGTCGCTGGCCTGAAAACCTGCAAGGCCTTGAGAGCGGATCGCATCATGGTTAATGTCACCCTGTGTTTTTCGGCGACGCAAGCGTTGCTGGCGGCCAAGGCCGGAGCGACATACATATCCCCGTTTGTCGGCCGGCTGGATGACGTTTCTGAAGCCGGAATGGAGCTGATCGGGGATATCCGCCTGATTTACGATAACTATAATTTTCAGACCCAGATCCTGGTGGCCAGCATCAGAAACCCGTTGCATGTGCTGGAAGCCGCCCGGATCGGCGCTGATGTCGCGACCATCCCGGCAGCCATTATGAAACAGCTTTTCAAGCACCCCCTGACCGACAAGGGCCTGGAAGCGTTTTTGAAAGACTGGAAAAAAACCGGGGAAAGCATTTTATAACCTTTCCTTTCCCTGATAAGTTAGGGGTATGGAAAAAACCCTTCACCTGGAAGAGTTTATCACCGCAGAGGTCGCAGTGCTGTTGGGCCGCTGGTTGAGATATTTATCTTCCGAGAAGCGCTATTCGGACCACACAATATCCAGTTATTCCAGGGACTTGGGAGAGTTTTTCAACTTTGCCCGGGACCATTCCGGCGCACCTGTAAGCCGTAAAACGCTGGAGCAATTTTCTCTTTCAGATTTCAGGGCTTACCTGACCCGGCGGATGTTGTCCGGGCTTTCGGCCAAATCGATGGCCCGCGGGCTCTCTGCTTTAAGAACCTTCTACAAGTTCCTGGACCAGCGGGAGAATCTGAAAAATGCCGCCATCAGCGAAATCAGAACTCCCAAGGTCCCCCACTCGATTCCCCGCCCTTTAAGCGTAAAAGGGACCGAAAAAGTACTGGAAAACATCTCTTTAGGGGCAAAAGAGGGCTGGATAAGGGCGCGTGACGGCGCCATTGTCACACTTTTATACGGGTGCGGATTGCGCATTTCGGAAGCGCTTTCGCTGACTATGAAAAATGCCCCCACCGGGGACAGTTTGGTGATCCGGGGCAAGGGAAACAAGGAACGGATGATCCCGGTGCTGCCGATCGTAATCGAAGCGATCGAAGCTTACATTTCCCTGTGTCCCTATGATCTGGAACCGGATGGGCCCCTGTTTGTCGGCCAGCGGGGGAAACGTTTGGGGCCAAGGACGGTGCAAAAAGCCATGGAAGTTGTCCGGCGGGCTCTGGGGCTGCCGGAAAGCGCCACACCCCATGCGTTGCGCCACAGTTTTGCCACCCACCTACTCTCGGCCGGCGGCGACCTTCGCACAATCCAGGAACTGTTGGGCCACGCCAACCTATCCACCACCCAGCATTATACCGAGGTGGATGCGGAAAACCTGTTAAAAATCTTCGAAAAAGCCCACCCCCGGGCGAAGTAGTATTTCACGAGGGACTAACCCCGACAGAAAAAGATGGACACAAAATTGTCATGCCCGATTCAGTCGGGCATCCGGTCTTTTTCTTTTGTTAACTGACAACTGTTCACTGGCGTCTGTCATCTGAAAGCCGGATGCCCGAAGAGAGACGGGTACTACATATTTGGGCGATCAAGCATGACGGGTATTACTTGTATTACAAGTAAGACAATTCCCGCCATTGTCATACAAACCTTCTCTCCCTCTCCCCTCCGCCTGTCCCGCCGAAGCCTCTCGCCTCGGCGTAGCCTCCGGCGTAGCCCGGGTGGCAAAGGGGGATGGGAGAGGGATGGGGTGAGGGGGTTAAAAGAAAATGTCATTCCTGCGGAAGCAAGAATCCAGTTTTTTTTGGTAGCCAAAAAGCCTGGATGCCCGCTCGGGGGTGGGCATGACAGTGAGCATTTGCTGACTCGTATGGTGAGATTTCGTACCTGTATCGAAAGCCGATGGTGGTCTCCCTAAACCCTGGCAAGTACCAAAGTTTCCTGAAAAAGGAGTACCTATGTAGCGGAACTACATAGGTGCGATAAATAGCAGAATCCTGTGAAAAGATACCACCTATGTCGAAATTCGATATAGGGTAGCCACCAAAAAATAGTCTTTGCCAGCTTAACGAAAAGGGCGAGTTATCCATATCTGTAGCTGTAACAGCTACAGATATTAGTTTTCCTTATCCTTCCTGGAGACGGTGTTCTGAAACCACTACGCAAAAACCCGGATGCCCGCATGAAGCGGGCATGACAGTGAGCATTTGCTAACTCGCATGGTAAAAATGTCACCTGTATCGAAACCCGATGGTGGTCTCCATAAAACCCAGCCATCATCAAAGTTTGCCGAAAAAGGAGTGCCTATGTAGCGGAACTACATAGGTGCGATAAATAGCAGAATCCTGTGAAAAGATACCATCTATATCGATTTTCGATATAGGTCAGAGAACGGCGCATTCACCCATATCTGTAGCTGTTACAGCTACAGATATTGATTGTTCAGCCTTTTCAAGAATCTTTCTGCTGGAAAACCGGTATCAAAACCGGATTCTCGCAGGGGGTAATTTCGTGATTTGGGAAATATTCGTCTATAGAGTATTATTCAAAGTTGTATTCGAAGGGGGTTTTTAAAAACTTCGTCGAAT
>JADFFP010000142.1 GCA_022568115.1 Pseudomonadota bacterium
TGACCATGTTTCTCGCCCCGGATGGGGTTCCCTTTTGGGGCGGGACCTATTTCCCAAAGAAGCCCCAGTACGGCCGGGCAGACTTTAAAACGGTTTTGAAACAGATCCATAAAACCTACACCAGCAACCCGGAGGCGGTTAAGCAAAACCAAGCCGCGCTATTGGAAGGCTTGATTGAGACTTTAAAGCCCGGCCCGGCTGAAGACATATCCGAAGTGACATATTGGAACGCCGCGGAGTTGATATATTCCCATACAAACCCGGCCGGAGAAGCCGCCAATCAGGCCCCAAAGTTTCCCAATATGCCGTTGCTCAATTTTCTGTGGCGGGCCGCCATCCGCTCAGGCCGAAAAGACTATAAGGAGGCTGTAACCCAGACCCTTAGCCAAATTTGCCAGGGCGGGATTTATGATCACCTGGGCGGTGGATTGTGCCGCTACTCCACTGATCGTTATTGGCTGGCGCCCCATTTTGAAAAAATGCTTTATGATAACGCCTTGTTTGTAGATATGCTTTGCGAAGCCTGGAAAGAAACCGAAAAGCCGCTTTTTAAAGCCCGGGTGCGTGAAACCATTGGCTGGTTGTTCCGCGAAATGACCACCCCGGGCGGTGGTTTCTGTTCGGCGCTTGATGCCGACAGCGAGGGCGAGGAGGGCAAGTTCTACGTCTGGACCAAAACCGAGGTTGAAACTGTCCTGGGAAAGCATGGCGACGCTTTCAATAAATATTACGGCGTTGAAGAGGGGGGAAATTGGGAGGGCAAATCCATTCTTAACCGCCTGCATGACCTGGGCCGCTTCGATCCAAAGCAGGAGAAGTCCCTTGAACCTTTGCGGCAGAAACTTCTCAGCTTCCGGAACTGCCGCCCCCGCCCCTTTAAGGACGACAAGGTCCTGGCCGACTGGAACGGCCTGATGATTTCCGCCCTGGTCAAGGCCGGCCAAACATTTTCTGAAAATTCCTGGCTCAAGGCAGCCGAAAAAGCCTTCGATTTTATCAAGGGGCCGATGTGCGAAGAAGCCCTCCTTCATCATTCCTGGCGCGGAGGACGCTTGGGCCCAGTGGCTTTTTTGGATGACTACGCCGCCATGATTGGTGCGTCCATCGCATTATTTACCGCGTCCGAAGGTAAAAAATACTTGTCCATGGCTGAAAAATGGGTGTATGAGGCTGAAAAATGGTTGTCCTCACCCGATTCTGGTGATTTTTTCGCCTCTTCGAGCAAAAACATCGACCTGATCGTCCGGCCGCGCATCAATATTGATCAGGCGACCCCGGCTGGCGGCAGTTTGATGATCGAAAATTATGTCTCGCTTTACCGCCTGACCGGGAATGAAGCGTACCGCAGCAGAGCAAGTAAACTTTTAAGGGCGCTGGCGGGGGCGGCGGACCAATCGCCCTTGGCCTGCCCCAGTTATTTCAGCGCCTTCGATACCGATCGCTTCGGCGCTCACCTGTTGATTAAAGATCAGAGGGGGTCGGGGGCCGCTAAGGAACTCAAGGCCGAAGCCGTCCGCCATTCTTTCCCCGGCCTGACGGTCCAGGTGGTGGCCGAAGAAACCAGGGGCTTGCCGGAGTGGGCCAGAGCCCTAAAATCCGGAAGCGCCCTATTGTGCCAGGGCAGCAAATGTTCACTTCCCCTGACAAATTCTGCTATGTTGCGGGAAGAACTTATTAGGTTGCGTCAGATAAAATCGGACCCAGGGATTTAAGCCTTATGCCCCAGCTATCATTGCATTCGCCGGTGGGAGACATCACGGTTTCAGAGGAAGAGGGAAAGATCGTCTCGCTCGACTGGGGCTGGGGGATGACTCAGGAGAAAACCCCGCTTCTGCTGAAAGCAAAAGGCCAACTGGAGGCCTATTTTGATGGCGCCTTGAAGAAATTCACCCTGCCCCTCAGGCCTCCGGGAACACCTTTTGCGCGCCATGTCTGGGCGGAAATGCGGCGGATCCCCTACGGCAAGATCCTCACCTACGGAGAGCTGGCTTTTCTGGTGGAAAACCACCCGCGCGCGGTCGGCCAGGTGTGCGCCAGCAACCCCATCCCGATCATTATTCCCTGTCATCGGGTGCTGGGAGCGAAAGAAACCTTAGGGGGCTATTCTGGAGAGGGCGGATTGGCTACCAAGTGCGACCTGCTCCGCCTTGAGGGGTTTTTGCTTTAATCCTTAAGAATTCATACTGTCGAAAAATTCTTCGTTGGACTTGGTGCCCTTGATCTTGTCCAGCAGGAATTCAATGGCATCGACAACCCCCATCGGCATCAGAATGCGGCGCAGCATCCACATTTTTGAAAGGGTGTTCTTGTCGACCAGAAGCTCTTCCTTGCGGGTGCCGGATTTGGTGATGTCCATGGCCGGGAAAATACGTTTGTCGATAATCTTGCGGTCGAGAATGATCTCTGAGTTTCCGGTGCCTTTGAATTCTTCGAAGATCACCTCATCCATGCGCGAGCCGGTATCCACCAGCGCGGTGGCAATGATGGTGAGCGACCCGCCCTCCTCGATATTCCGGGCAGCGCCAAAGAAACGTTTCGGGCGCTGCAGGGCGTTGGCATCAACCCCGCCGGTCAGGACCTTGCCCGAAGACGGCACCACGGTATTATAGGCGCGCGCCAGACGGGTGATGGAATCGAGCAGGATCACAACATCCTTTTTGTGTTCCACCAGGCGCTTGGCCTTGCTGATAACCATCTCGGCCACCTGGACGTGGCGTGTCGCCGGCTCGTCAAAGGTAGAGCTGACCACCTCACCTTCGACCGAACGCTGCATATCGGTCACTTCCTCGGGCCGCTCGTCAATCAGCAGGACAATCAGAAAAACCTCCGGGTGGTTTTTGGTGATCGAATGGGCGATGTTCTGTAACAGCATCGTTTTACCGGTCCGGGGCGGCGCCACAATCAGGGCGCGCTGGCCCTTGCCCAGCGGCGCCACCAGATCAATAATCCGGCCGCTGGGGTCTTTGAAAGACGGGTCTGCCGGGTCAAGCATGAGGCGCTCGTCCGGGTATAGCGGGGTCAGGTTATCAAAATTGACCCGGTGTTTGGACTGCTCGGGCGTGTCAAAGTTGATGGTGTTAACCTTCAGCAGGGCAAAATACCGCTCACCCTCTTTCGGAGCCCGGATTTGCCCTTCAACGGTATCCCCGGTTCTTAAGCCAAAGCGCCTGATCTGGCTGGGGCTGACGTAAATATCATCGGGTCCGGGCAGATAGTTGGCTTCCGGTGAGCGTAAAAAGCCAAACCCGTCCTGAAGAATTTCCAGAACTCCGGCGCCAGTAATTTCTTCGCCTTTGGAAGCCTTTTTTTTCAGAATTGCAAACATCATATCCTGTTTGCGCATGGTGGTGGCGTTTTCGACTTCCAGCTCTTCGGCCAAAGTCAGCAGATCGCCGGGGGCTTTTGTTTTTAGTTCTTTTAAATTCATCTTGGATACCAGTTTTTGATTTGTGGAGAAGGTGTGTTGCCACACATAAAGAAGAAATTTATCAGTCCAGTTTGCGGTTTTTGTTGATCTTATGGGAAAACACGGCGGCTTGGCGCTTGCTGTCTCGTCGTTGTGGCCGCTCGCGGACTGGAAGCTAGCATTCCGCTTCTCAAAGTCAAGCAAATTCGTGTCTGTGCTTAAAATGGCCGGACAACCACCATAACCACGATAATGATCAAAAGGATGCTCGGGATTTCGTTTATTTTACGGTAAAACTTCTCATCGTGCTTGTTTTTCCCGGCACTGAACGCTTTCCAGTAACGGACCAGGACGTGGTGGTACAGGGTCAGCAAACTGACTGCTCCCAGCTTTATCCAGCCCCACAGCCCGTCAGAAAAAACCTCCCAGCCGATGGCAAAAATCAGCGCGACCCCAAATACCCACACCAGTATGCTTGACGGTGCCATAATAATCCGCAGCAGCTTCCTTTCCATCAACTGAAACAGTTTGTCTTGATCCGATCCGGTCTTTACCCGTGTGTGGTAAACAAACAGCCTTGGCAGGTAAAAAAGCCCGGCCATCCAGGTGGTGAAAAAAATGATATGAAGGGCCTTGAGCCAGAGATACCAATCTTGAAGAAATTCAATCATTTGCCGCTTTCCTTGCACGGGCAGCCAAGATAGTCCGCCGGGCAAATCCGGCTACCCGCGGCCGGGTTTATTGCTTCTTTTGAGAATGCATTTTCCACCATCCGCTGCAATGACAAAATAAAGCCTTGGCCATCACCCAAAGCCGGGACCCGGGCGTAGTGCTTGATTTTGTTTGCCTTTGCCAACCGAGCGTATTCAATATCCAATTCGACCAGGGTTTCGGAATGCTCGGAAACAAAGGAAATTGGTACCACTACCAGGTTTTTGCCATCATGCCCGGCGCGAATAATTTCTGCTTCAGTCGAAGGGCCAATCCATTTCAGGGGCCCGACCCGGCTTTGGTAGCAAATCACGTAATCAAAAGGCTTTCCTTCAAATTCTTTTTGCCCCCAAAGGGATGTCATGACTGCAGCAACGGT
>JADFFP010000143.1 GCA_022568115.1 Pseudomonadota bacterium
CAGGAGGGAGACCATATCAACCGCACTGTCATTGACGGTCCCTACGAATTCATCGAGCCGCTCAAGGAAGATGCGAGCATCGGGGTTTGGCTGTTGACAACGGTTCTGGCGGTGCTGATTGCGCCGCTGGTTGAGGAATTTCTTTTTCGGCTGGTGCTGCAGGGCTGGCTGCAACGCTTCGAGTGGTTCAACCGCGACGGTCCGCGGCTCGCGGTCGCCTCAACGGCGGTGAGCGACAAAGAAGCTGAGATGGCGACACCCGTTGACGCAAAGCCGGCCGAACCGGTCGATGACGGCCGCCGTCATCGCGTCGACGATCTGCCGCATCGTTTGGTCCGAGAGATCCACACTGCGTGACAGCCGGGCCAGCGCCCGCATGGCGCCGGTGACGATCCCCGCGCCGCCCATGTCCCATTTCATTTCCTCCATCCCGGGTCCCGGTTTCAGGGAAATTCCGCCGGTATCAAAGGTTACCCCCTTGCCGACCAACGCGACCGGAGCTTCCCCTTTTTTGCCGCCGTTCCATTTCATGATCGCGACGTGGGATTCGCGCTCACTGCCCTGGCCGACCGCCAGCAAAGCGCGCATGCCGATTTTTTCCAATTCTTTTTCACCGAGGATTTCCACCTCGACCCCGTCTTTCTCAAGGGTCTTGATGGCGGCTGCGAAACTCTTGGGATAAATGACGTTGGCCGGTTCGCTGATCAAATCACGGGTCATGTAGACGCCATCGATTACCTGGTCCATTTCGGCATAAAGGCCTTCCGCCGCTTTGTCAGCGGTGACAATTATGGCCTCTTCCAGACGGGCCTTTTTGTTTTCCGGCTGTTTGGTTTTGTATTTAGAAAAATGATAGGCCCTGAGCCGCAGGCCGGCGGCGATGTGTGAGGCAAACTCACCCGCCTTGGTTTTTACCCCGCCCGGGGTATCGGCCATAACCGTGAGGGATTTTTCACCCGAGCGCAACAGCTTGGCGGCAATTGCCGCGCCAACGTTTTCAACGGAAATCGTTGTCGCTTGATTGGCCTTGCCGAGGCCAAAAACCAGCATCCTTGAATAGCCGCTGTTCGACGGCGCCAAAACCTGGACCGCTTCCCGGGCCTTGCCTTTGAAGTTGGCGGCCTTGAAGGCCTTTTCCAGGGCCCCGCCGGTGGCCGCATCAAAGCGTTTGCCGGCAGCGTCAAGCTCTGGTCCTTCGGCCGCCAGCAGAATCAGCGCGCCGGTTTCCTTTAGGGCTTTTTCGGAAAATTTTATTTTCATGGTTTGCCTCATCAAAATTTGGGTGAAATTCTTAAAAAGGAAGTTTTTGGTATAGCCTCCCAATTCTCTAAAGCAAAGACGATTTTTTCGCCATTCCAGCCTTTTCAGCCCATTTGTCCCCTCCCCGCCATTTTTTTATGTATTTGTTTTGCCGAACCTGCTTAATAAAATGCCGCCGGAATTTTAGCGAAAGGCTTGATTTTTGCGGCCCAGCTCAGAAAACGCAAACAAACCAAGGCAAACCGAAACCTGATGATTTTGAAAAAATTCTTATCTCTGGTGCTGCTGTCCTTGCTGATGGGGATGCCTACCCTGGCGCCCGCTGGGGAAGAGGATGAGGTTTTGCTGTTTTCCGCTGAGGAAGTGTCATTTAATCAGAACACCCGTGAGGTGATCGCCACCGGCCATGTGGAGATGTCTCACGGCGGGTATACCCTGTTGGCCGACCAGGTGACCTATAATGAGCGGACCGGTATTGTTCATGCCTTTGGCAACGTCAAGATCACCGATCCGGACGGCAATGCCATGTATGTCGACGAGGCCGAGCTGGATGATGAACTGCGCGAGGGCTTTCTTGTCAATTTACGGTTTGTGTTCCCGGACGGCTCGCGCCTGGCGGCCCGCGGCGGCGAGCGCATAAGCGGCAACAAGACCGTCCTCAATTATGCTGTTTTCACCCCGTGCGTCATTTGTGACGATCATCCCGGCCGCCCCCCCTCCTGGCAGGTGCGGGCGGTGCGCGTCACTCACGACCAGCAAAAGAAAAGAATTTATTATAAAAACGCCACCCTTGAGGTGCTGGGCATCCCGATCATATACCTGCCTTACCTGTCGCACCCCGACCCCACGGTTGACCGCGCCAGCGGTTTTCTGGTTCCCGAAGTGGGCCTGACCCGTGAACTGGGCCTGGTTTTGAAGTTTCCCTATCATATTGTCTTCTCTCCCTCCAGTGACGCCACCATCACCCCGATCCTGACCACCAAGGAAGGCCTGGTATTGGCCGGGGAATACCGCCGCCATCTCGGCTTCGGCCAGTTTCAGCTGGAAGGCAGCGTCACCTATGTCGATGAACGCGATGCCGATAACCTCAAGACCGGCGACAAGCAGCTGAGGGGGCATTTTTTCGCCACCGGCCTGTTCAAACACAGCGAAAACGTCAGGACCCGGGTGCGCTTCCAGCTGGCCAGTGATGATACTTATCTGCGCCGTTATGGCTTTAGTGATGTCGATACCCTGAAAAGCGAATACATTACCGAAGCCTTTATGGGGCGTTCCTATTACGCTATCCGGGCGCTCTGGTTCCAGGGTCTTCGGGTCGAGGATATCTCTGGCCTGACCGGGTTTGCCCTGCCTTTGGTCCAGCTCAACCACGTCGGACAGCCGGACCGGATTGGCGGGGTATGGCGCATTAATTTCAACGGCCTGGCGCTGCACCGGAGCGATGGCATGGATACCCGCCGGCTTTCCTTGAGGGGATCTTATGAAATTCCCTATACCACCCGGGTCGGCCAAATCTTGAGGCTGGGGCTCTATCTGCGCGGAGATCTTTACAACATCAGCAACGCCGAACGCCCGGATTCCCCTTTCTTCGCCGGCCAGAACGGGACCGAAGGGCGGTTCCTGCCTGAGTTGAGCGCCAGTTTTGAATGGCCGTTTATCAAGACCACCGGTTCCTCCCAGCAAATTATAACCCCGGTGATTACCCTTATTGCCGCGCCCACCGGCGGCAACCCGGCGGCATTGTCCAATGAAGACAGCCGCACCTTTGAATTGACCGACACCAATATCCTTTCGATTGACCGGCTGCCGGGCCTGGACCAGTGGGAAGGCGGCACCCGGATGAACTTTGGCCTCAAATGGATGCTGAATTCAAAAAACCTGAACATCGAAGCCTTCATCGGCGAAAGCTACCGCTTTACCATC
Organism: Pseudomonadota bacterium; assembly: GCA_022568115.1. Taxonomy (GTDB): domain Bacteria; phylum Pseudomonadota; class Alphaproteobacteria; order Sphingomonadales; family SMXR01; genus SMXR01. The sequence goes on from JADFFP010000143.1 coordinate 3,184, forward strand.
GCCGGCAACAACCCGGAGGATATTTTCTTTTCTCAAGGCTCCGGTCTGGCCGGCCACCTCAGCGATCTGGTCACCCGCTTCATCATCACCTTTGATGACAAGCTCACGATCTCCAGCCGGATGCGGCTGGATAATGATGACCTGACGGTGCGCCGCAACGAAATTGACGCCACCCTGTATTTTAAAAACGCCCGGGTCGGGATCGGCTATTTCAAACTGAACCGCAACCGCCAGCTGGAGCAATTGGAGGACCACGAGGAGATCCGTCTTCACGGCACCTGGTCGTTCAAAACCAACTGGCAGTTTTTCGGCCACCTGACCCGCAACCTCACCACTACCGGCAGCACCATCAGCCAGGGGCTGGGTGTTATGTATGTGGATGATTGTGTTGAGTTGAGCATTTCATGGCGCAAGTCTTTCACCAGCGACCGCGACATTGTTCCCGGAAGCTCGCTGCACTTCAGGATCAGGTTGAAACATTTGGGCTAAAAGCCTTTAAAAATTCACAATCTTAATTTATAAAACCATATCCAAACGGGCAAAAAACAGTTAAGAACCGAAACGGATTTTCACAGCGGAGCAAAGCAAATATGAAAATGTGCTTTCCCAGTAAGTTTTTGAGCCCGAGAGCGGGGTTGTTTGTCGCCCTGGCAATGGTCTTTTCAATCACCCCGTTTAGCGACAGCGCCAACAGCCAGCAGCAGGTTATCCAGAAAATCGAGGCGCTGGTGAACGACGAAGTGATTTCCGCTTATGACGTCGGCCAGCGCATGGGCCTGGTGCTGCTGGCGATCTCGGTTCTGGTGCCCACCGGCCTGCTTTACCTGATCCGTTTTCAGGCGCGCGACGACGGCACCGTGATGGCCTACCTGTTTTCGAACCGGGTGGGGACCGCGGCGGAGTTTGTCCCTTCCGCTCTCAGCGGGCTGCTGCAAATGACGGTGGGGCTCTGGCTCTTTATGGGAATTTTTGCCATCGCTCCCCTGCTGACCACCTACCTGGAAAAAGGCTGGGCCGACTTGCTGTTGTCGAAGGGCGTAGCGCGCTGGCAAGTGTTGCTGGGACGCTACGGAGGCGGGCTGGCCCTGTTCGCAGCCACGCTGCTGATTTTGGACGGCGCCCCGGCGATTTACTTCTGGGCGCGCACGGGGATTGCTCCGGGGCGGTTCTTCCTCGGCGTAGCGATGCTGGGGTTGAGCTTCGCCTCCGTGCTGGCGCTGATGGCTCTGACCGCCATGGTTCAAGCCAGCCCCTCCATTCTCATCATCGTCGGGTTCATGCAGGTGATTTTGTCCAGCCTGCTGGCGC
>JADFFP010000144.1 GCA_022568115.1 Pseudomonadota bacterium
CATTTGTACCTGGCCCAGCCGCCCTTGTACCGCATCGCCCAGAAGGGCACGGTTCATTACGCCCGCGATGACTTTCACAAGGAACAGATTATGGCCAGCAAGTTCAACTCCAGCGCCAAGATCGAGATCAGCCGCTTCAAGGGCCTGGGCGAAATGCCGCCCCGACAGCTGAAGGAAACCACCATGAACCCGGGCACCCGGACGCTGTTGCGGGTGGCGCTGCCGGGCGACTATGCCGGCCAGGTCGAGACCCTCCGCCTGGTCGATGACCTGATGGGCAAAAAGCCCGAGCGGCGCTTTATTTTTATCCAGGAAAACGCCGGCAAGGTCGAGGACCTGGATTTTTAGGAAACCGGGCTGATAGCTTGAAAGTTTTTCTTACAGGGGCGAACGGTTTTATCGGCAGCTACATTACCGCCGCGCTGCTCTGGGATGGACATTCGGTGACCGCCGCGGTGCGAAAGCCTGAGGAACTTCTGAAACGCTTCCCGGGGTTAAAGGCCGCGAAAGCCGTTGATATGAACACGGCCACTTCGGCGGACCATTGGAGCCCCCTGATAAGGGGCATGGATGCGGTTATTAATTGCGCCGGGGTTTTGCAGGGATCCGCCAAACAAAATATCTGGAATATCCATCACCTGTCCCCTGCCGCCTTGTTTGAGGCGTGTGAAAAAGCCCGGGTCGAAAAAGTCATCCAGATTTCCGCCATCAGCGCCGATAGGGAAATCGGCACCGCCTACGCTCTGAGCAAGCTGGCGGCCGAGGATGATTTACGAAGCAGAAAACTGAAATGGGTGGTCTTGCGCCCATCTCTGGTGATGGCTGCCAATGCCTATGGCGGAACCGCTTTGCTGCGGAAGCTGGCTTCCCTGCCCGTTATTCCCCTGGTTGGAAAAGGCGATCAGAAATTCCAGCTGGTCATGATGGATGATCTGACCAAGGTGGTTCTGAATTCGCTGATCCGCCCCAAGATGAACAAAGTCACCCTTGAAGTGGTCGGCCCGGAGGTATTTGAGGTTAAAGACATTTTGATCAAACTGCGCGCCTGGTCGGGAAAGAAACCGGCGCCGGCAATTTCGATCCCTGTCGGGCTGGTAAAAATGACCTCCCGGCTGACTGATCTTTTTTCTTTGGGGCCGATGAGAACCACTGCCCTCAAGCATATGATCTATGGCAACGTTGGCAAACAGGATGCGCTGCAAAGAATGCGCCATTTGGCCGGTTGCAAACCGGGGACATTTGATGATTTCCTGAAAGCCAATCAGCCTGATAATTCCGGAAGGCACCGCTAATGGAACTTGACCTATACCCGATCCTGGAATCGCTCCACATCCTCTCCGCCACGATTTTGTTCGGCACCGGGCTTGGCACAGCGTTTCACATGTGGATGGCGCACAAGTCCGGCAGTGTAGAAGCGATCGCGGTGGCGGCCAGAACCACCGTCAAGGCCGACTGGTGGTTCACGATGCCAGCGATCATTGTCCAGCTTCTGACCGGTATCGGCATGATCGTTTTCGTCGGTTTCCCGTACGATTCCCCGTGGCTGGTCACCAGTTACGTTCTGTTCGCAATCGCCGGGGCATGCTGGATCCCGGTGGTGAAAATCCAGATGGATGTGGCTGAACTGGCTGCAAACGCCGCCAAAGCCAAAAAGCCCCTGCCAGAAGAATATTTCAATAAAATGAAGGTCTGGTACCGCCTCGGCTGGCCTGCCTTTATCGCTGTGCTGGTAATTTTTTACATGATGGTTATGAAACCTGATTTGTGGATGTTTTGGTAAAATTACCAGTTTGTTTAAAACACCCCCTCACCCCACCCCTCTCCCACGAGGGGAGAGGGAGTAACTATGAGGCCGTCGATAGAATTTCCTCCCCCTGACGGGAAAGTGCTAATTTATAGAGTCACAGAAAGAATCCCCTCTCCCTTGATGGGAGAGGGTAGGGTGAGGGTGGAATAAAATCTGAACTTTGCTAGAGTAGCAACCATGTCAAATTCAGCCGCCAGAAAATTGCGTAAAAACCAAACAGAAGCAGAAAAAAAGCTCTGGAAAGTTTTACGGAATAAACAACTCGAGGGTTTAAAATTTCGCCGCCAGTTTCCTTTCGGCCGTTATGTTGCAGACTTCGTTTGCCACGAAAAGAAATTAGTGGTCGAAGTCGATGGCGGGCAACATGCCAACCAAGGCCTGGAGGATAAAAAGCGGACAAAATTCTTTGAAGAAGAAGGGTATCAAGTTTTAAGGTTCTGGAATAATGAAGTTTTGGTTAATATTGAAGGAGTTATGGAAATTATTTCCATAAATATAAAATAACCCCCTCACCCCACCCCTCTCCCACGAGGGGAGAGGGAGTTAAAGAAATGCCCTAATGCAGTTCCTTCTCCCACGGCCTGTCCACCATAGCCTCGCGCGGCGGCGGAAGGGGAGAGGGCCAAAGCATCTAACAAAGGGTGAGGGTGAAAAAAAGGAAGCCCATTGACTTTGGCCTGGAAACCCTATAGCAGTCGCGGCGAAATGAGAGAGATGAAAAAAAGGGCCCGAAACAGGGCAAAATACACTGCATGTCATTTGAATTCCTAGGGTTATCCGATAAAATTCTGTCCGCTGTCGCCGCCGCCGGCTATACCGAGCCGACGCCGATCCAAAAGCAGGTCATTCCGAGCATTTTGATGGGCCGCGACGTGTTGGGCATCGCCCAGACCGGCACCGGCAAGACCGCCGGCTTCACCCTGCCGATGATCGACATCCTGGCCGAGGGTCGGGCCAAGGCGCGCATCCCGAGGTCATTGATCCTCGAGCCGACCCGCGAGCTGGCGGTCCAGATCGAGGAAAGTTTCAACAAATACGGCAAGAACCACAAGCTCAGCTGCGCGCTGCTGATCGGCGGCACTTCGATGGAAGACCAGATCAGGGCGCTCAACAAAAGCGTCGACGTGCTGGTCGCGACCCCGGGGCGCCTGCTGGATCATTTCGGGCGCGGCAACGTGATGCTCAACGGGATTGAAATCCTGGTCATCGACGAGGCCGACCGGATGCTCGACATGGGCTTTATCCCGGACGTCGAGCGCATCCGCAAGTTGATCCTGGGCAAGCCGCAGACACTCTTTTTCTCGGCCACCATGCCGCCCCCGATCAAGAAGCTGACCGATGCTTTTCTCGACGATCCCAAATCAGTCGAGGTGTCATCCCCGACCCGCACCGCCGATACCGTTGAGCATCACTACGTCCCGGCCGCGCGCCGCGACAAAATCAAAATCTTGAGAAAAATCCTGGAGAAAGCCCACGTCACCAGCGCGCTTATTTTCTGCAACCGCAAACGGGACGTCACCACGGTTTACAAGGCGATGCAGAAATTCGGGCTCAACGCCCGCGAGCTGCACGGCGACATGGAGCAGTCCTTGCGCCTGGGAGTGCTGAACCTGTTCAAAAGCGGTGAGGTCGATTACCTGATCGCTTCCGACGTCGCCGCCCGCGGCCTCGATATCAAGGATGTCAGCCATGTCATCAATTACGACGTGCCGATGGCGGTCGAGGATTATATTCACCGCATCGGCCGCACCGGCCGGGCCGGCAAAAAGGGCCATGCGATCCTGCTGCTGGACCCCAAGGAACGCGACCTGATGGAAAGAATCGAACGGGGGGCGAGATGTAAAATCCTGCCGCTCCAGGACCAAAGACCTGAGAAAAAGGCCCCTTTTGAGAAACCGCCGCAGGAAGATAAAAAGTCCTCGCGCGAAAAACCAGCAGCTCAAAAACCAGCAGCTCAAAAACCAGCCGCTCAAAAACCTGAGTTTAAAAAGCAGCCTGAAAGAACCGCTGACAAGAAAAGACACCCGCGCCGGCACGCCAATGGCGTCCAGGAAATGGAAGACCATCAAGGCCCCGGTCTGGGCGGTCACGTCCCGGCATTTTTGATGCAGCCAAACCCGGGCAAAAAACACTAGAACCAAACCCTGGCCCGTCATATACGCGAAAGCGGGCATCCGGAATTTTTTCATACAGTCATTCCCGTGCAAACGGGAATCCACCTGCCCGCCTGCACGGGCATGACCACCAACACATATCGTCATACCGGCTTTAGGCCGGTATCCGGCAAATGTTTGTGCAATTCTCCGGCCTATTAAACAAAAACAAAAGACCGGATGCCCGACTGAATCGGGCATGACGAACTGAGCGTAATGAGAAGTATTTCCTGGCAAGCGAGACCTTAAAACAAAAGGCTTTCGGTCTCCTCCGGAAGCTGAACCTCGAGACCGTCCAGCTCATCGCATAAAGTAATCTGGCAGCCGAGCCGCGAGTTGGCCTTGCGCCCGGCGGCGAATTGCAGGATCGCTTCCTCTTCCTCACTGATCGGCGGGATTTTATCCAGAAATTTCTCAATGACAAACACATGACAGGTGGAACACGCCATATCGCCCCCGCACACCCCTTCGATTTCGATCTCAAACTGGTGGGCGATGTCAAGCAGGGTCAGGCCGGATT
>JADFFP010000004.1 GCA_022568115.1 Pseudomonadota bacterium
GGGGTATCTCAAGGAAACCCAAAAAGGATTGATGCCGGCCTTGAAGCCGATAAAAAAACTGGACCCGGGCGCAGCCATGATTATCGACATGGCGACCCGCAAAAACCTCGAGCTGACCCGGACCCTTTCCGGGGAGAGCAAGGGAAGCCTGATCCAGGTCATCGACCGGACCGTAACCGGCGCCGGCAGCCGCCTTTTGACCAGCCGCCTGCTGGGGCCCCTGACCGATGTCAAAGCGATCCATGCCCGCCATGAATCGGTTGCGTTTTTTAACGGCAATGAATTTTTGTGTGAAAAAATCAGGAAAATCCTGCGTTCAACCCCCGACCTGGAGCGGGCCTTGTCCCGCCTCAGCCTCGACCGCGGGGGGCCGAGGGATCTCGGCGCGATCCGCGATGGCCTCAAGGGAGCGATGGATATCCGGGCGCTGTTCGACCTTCCCGGCAAGCCTTTGGAGGAAAATTTACCGCGGGAAATTGAAGCGGCGCTGAGCGCCCTGAAAGGGCATGAAACACTGGTTCAGGAGCTGACCCGCTCACTCAAGGCCGATCTTCCACTGCTTAAGCGTGACGGCGGATTTGTCGCCAAGGGGTACAATGCCGCGCTCGACGAATTCCGGACTTTGCGCGATGAAAGCCGCCGCTTGATCACCGCGCTTGAGGGCCGCTACCGGAAGGAAACCGGGGTGCCGAACCTGAAAATCAAGCATAACAATATCATTGGCTTTCATATCGATGTTGCGGCCCGGCATGGGGAAAAATTTCTCGCCCCGCCGCTGAACGAAACCTTCATTCACCGCCAGACCATGGCTTCCTCGGTGCGCTTCTCAACCCCGGATTTGTCGCACCTTGCGGGAAAGATTTCACAGGCCGCCGACAAGGCCACAGCGCTGGAGCTGCAGATTTTTGAAGACCTGGCCAAAAAAGTGCTGGCAAACAGCGCGAAGATTTCAAAAGCGGCGGAGGCGCTGGCGGCCCTCGATGTTTCGGCGGCGTTAAGCATCCTGGCGATCGAGGCCGGATATGTCCGCCCGGCGGTCGATGACAGCCTGGCGTTCAAAGTTGCCGAAGGCCGCCATCCGGTGGTGGAAAAAGCGCTGCAGCAGGCGGGGGATATCCCGTTTGTCGCCAACGCCTGTGATCTGGGCGCTGGCCACAGCTTGTGGCTGGTGACCGGGCCCAACATGGCCGGCAAAAGCACTTTCCTGAGGCAAAACGCGCTGATCGCCATTCTTGCCCAGATGGGCTCGTTCGTCCCCGCCGCCTCGGCCCATATCGGGGTGGTCGACCGTCTGTTCAGCCGGGTCGGCGCTTCCGATAACCTGGCCCAGGGCCGCTCCACTTTTATGGTGGAAATGGTGGAAACCGCGGCGATCCTGAACCAGGCCGGGGAAAAGTCGCTGGTGATCCTGGATGAAATTGGCCGCGGCACCGCCACCTATGACGGGCTGTCAATCGCCTGGGCGGCGATTGAACATCTGCACGAGGTGAACAAATCCCGCACCCTTTTCGCCACCCATTACCATGAGTTGACGGCGCTCCATGCCAGGCTGGAAAACATCTCGCTCCACACCATGCGGGTCAAGGAATGGAAAGGCGACCTGGTCTTTTTGCATGAGGTCGCGCCGGGCGCCGCCGACCGGTCGTACGGGATCCAGGTGGCCAAACTGGCGGGGCTGCCCGCGGCGGTAGTGGAGCGGGCCTTCCAGGTCCTGGAAAGTCTTGAGGCGGCCCGTGAGGAAGGCGGCCAGGGAAAGGCGATCGAGGACCTGCCGCTGTTCCAGAAGGCGGCCCGGAGCGCTCCCCGCGGCTCCAGCCCGGATGCCTTGATCGCCGAGGCGCTGGAGAAAACAAATCCCGATGAACTGTCACCCAAGGAGGCCCTGGAGCAACTGTATTCCCTGCGCCGCTTGCTAAAGAAGAAGGAATTTTAAATCCGTGGAAAAGGGTGCGCATAAGGAACCCGTCAAAAAGGGGCAAAGGCCTGAAGACATCAAAAGTCTGGCTGTGGAAGGGCAGCCCCATGACGTCCAGAGGGCCAGGGTGGTAGGGTTTTTGAAGCCAAAATTCCTGGACCAAAAAGCCCAAATCGCCGGCGCCCTGAAACAAAGAAAAATCACCGGGCTTGAGGCCGCCCGGCGTTTGAGCGATGTGATGGACGAAACCATCACTGCCCTCGACCGGCTGGCCCGCGAGGAGGTGTTCCGGACCGGCGGTCGGACTTCTTCCGAGCAGATCTGCCTGGTCGCCACCGGCGGCTACGGGCGGCGCCAGCTGGCTTTCTACTCGGACATCGATGTGATGTTCCTGATCCCCTATAAACCAGGGCCGTGGGTGGAAAAAGTTACCGAATTTATGCTCCAGGTGCTGTGGGATCTGGGGCTGACGGTCGGCCATGCGCTGCGCACCGGGGATGACTGCATCCAGATGGCGGAAGGCGACATCAGCATCAAGACGTCTTTGCTGGATGCCCGTTATCTGTCCGGTGAAAAAAAGCTGTTTGAAAAGTTTGAGAAAAAATTCCGGAAAAAAATTATCTCCGGCAAGGGACGGCAGTTTGTCGAGGACAAGCTGGAGGAACGGGACCGGCGCCACCAGCGGATGGGAAACTCGCGCTACGTAGTGGAGCCCAACCTGAAGGAGGGCAAAGGGGGGCTGAGGGATCTCCATACCCTGTTCTGGCTGGCGCGGTTCCTGTACCGGGTCGAGGATATCTCCGGCCTGGTCCTCAAGAAAATTTTGACCAGCAAGGAGCTTGGAACATTCCGGCGGGCGGAAAATTTTCTGTGGACGGTGCGCCAGCATTTGCACTTGCTGAATGGACGGGCGGAGGAACGGGTGACCTTTGACATGCAGCTGGCGCTGGCGAAAGAGTTCCGGTATCAGGATCACCCCGGCCTCAACAGGGTCGAACGCTTCATGAAGCATTACTTCCTGATCGCCAAGGATGTTGGTGACCTGACCCGGATTTTTTGCGCCCTGCTGGAAGAGCGCCACCAGAAAAAAAGCCTGCTGGACTGGGCGCCGCTGCCCCTGAAAACCAAGGTCGAGGGATTCCGGCTGGTGGGCGGGCGCCTGACGGTTGCCGACAAAAAGGATTTTCAGAAAAATCCCGCCAACATGATCCGGATTTTTGCGGTCGCCGACCGCCATGGCTACGATATCCACCCCGACGCCCTGAAATTGATCACCAGTCACCGGCAGCTGATCGATGCCCGGCTGCGGCGCGATCCGGCGGCGGGTGACGCCTTTATGGAGGTGCTGACCTCCCGCCATGATCCGGAAACCTCCCTGAGGCGGATGAACGAAGCCGGAGTTCTGGGCCGCTTTATTACCGATTTCGGCCGCGCGGTGGCCCAGACCCAGCACGACATGTACCATTATTATACCGTCGATGAGCACACCATCCGCGCGATCGGCATCCTGGCGCGGATTGAAAAAGGACAACTGAACGAGGTTCAGACCCTGGGTTCGGAAATCACCGGGACCATCATGTCGCGGTCCGCGCTTTATATGGCGCTGTTCCTGCACGATATCGCCAAGGGCCGGGGCGGCGACCATTCCGAGCTTGGCGAGCAGATCGCCCATGCGCTCTGCCCCCGGCTTGGTTTTACCAAGGGGGAGACCGACCTGGTGGCGTGGCTGGTTCGGGACCATCTTTTGATGAGCAACGTGGCCTTCAAGCGCGACCTGTCGGACGACGAGACCATTAAAACCTTTACCAAAAAGGTCAAAACCCTGGAACGGCTGCGCCTGCTGGCGGTCTTGACCATTGCCGACATCATGGCTGTCGGGCCTAAAATCTGGACCGCCTGGAAACATCGGCTGTTGTCGGATTTATATGAAATTTCCCGGCCCTGGTTCTCCCAGGAAAGCATCAAAAAAGCCAGAGCCGCGCAAAACAGGGAAAAAAAGGAAGCCCTGGCCAGGGTCCTGAAAAAAGAGCGGGTGAGCGGCCTGAAAGGTTTACTGGCGCTGTTCCCGGAGAATTACTGGATGGCCGACCGCACCTCGATCCAGGCCAAGGAGGCGGTGCTGGTGAAACGCCATTCGGGAAGTAAAATTGCGGTTGAAATTGGTCCCCAGGAAGGTTCGGAAATTTTCCGCGTCAGTGTCGTCTCGCAGGACGGATCGGGGTTGTTTTCAAACCTGGCGGGGGCGCTGGCCTCGTTCGGCATCAATATTCTGGACGCCCGGGGCTTTACCCTGACCGACCGGCGGCGGCTGACCAGTTTTGTCGTCGAAAACCCGCCCAGTGATTTGTTTTCCTCGAGGGAAAAACAAAAAAAACTGAAAACCGTCCTTCAGTCCCTGGCCGTGGATGAACTTCAATCCTTCCAAATTGTCAGGAATAAAAGCCTGATCAGGGACCGGAGGGCAGTCTTCGAGGTTCCCTCCCGGGTCCGTTTTGATAACCAGGTCAGCAGCGCCTTTACGCTTCTTGAGGTCAAGGGCCGGGACAAGATAGGCCTTCTGCATCAATTGGCCCAGGTCCTGGTCCGCCATGGTTGTGCCATTTTCAATGCCCATGTTGCCACCTTCGGCGACCGGGCGGTGGATGTATTTTATCTTCAGGACCGGGACGGAAAAAAAATACTGGACCCTGAAAAGCTGGATGAAATGGAGACGGCCCTGCGCCAAGCCATCACCGGGAAAAAACCGTAGGAAGCGTGTAAGGGACGTCTGAATGTCATTAATAAAATCGATATCCACTTTCAGCGGGCTTACCCTGATGAGCCGCTTTCTGGGCTTTGCCCGCGATATCCTGATCGCCAAATTCCTTGGCGCCGGGCTGGTTTCAGACGTTTTCTTTGTCGCCTTCAAGCTGCCCAATTTTTTCCGCCGCCTGTTTGCCGAAGGGGCCTTCAGCGCGGCCTTCGTCCCTATTTTTTGCGGCCTGCTGGGGAGCGGCAAGGACGCTGAAAAAAGACGCCTGGCGGAGCGTTTCGCCGAGGAATCCCTGAGCGTGCTGATCAGCATTTTGCTGGCGTTCACGGTGGTCATGCAGGTCGCCATGCCGTGGGTGATGATCTTGCTGGCCCCGGGTTTTATGGAAGAGCCGGACAAATTTGACCTGGCGATTAAATTTTCCCGCATGACCTTCCCCTACCTGATGCTGATCTCGATCGTCGCCCTGCTGGGCGGCGTCCTGAACGGGCTGGGCCGGTTCGCGGCCGGCGCCGCGGCGCCGATTTTGATGAACCTGACCCTGATCACCGCGATGATTTTTTTCCATGACAACGCCATTTTAACCGGCCATGCGCTGGCCCGGGCGGTGACGCTGGCCGGGATTATCCAGCTGGTGTGGATGCTGTGGGGCTTGTCTAGGGCCGGGTTCCGGCCAAAGCTGCTGTGGCCCAAACTGACCCCCAGGGTCAGGGAGCTGGGCCGGGTCATGGCGCCGGTGGCGTTTGGCGCCGGGGTCATGCAGATCAACCTGATAGTGGATGTGGTGTTAAGTTCGTTTTTGCCCGAGGGATCGCTTTCCTTTCTCTACTATGCCGACCGGCTGAACCAGCTGCCGATCGGGGTCATCGGGGTGGCGGTCGGGACGGTGCTGCTGCCGGCCTTGAGCCGTTCCCTCAGCGCCGGTAATTTGAAAAAAGCAGTGCATGAACAAAACCGGGCGATGGAGGCGGCGCTTCTGTTGACTATTCCCGCCGCATTTGCCCTTTTTATAATTTCTTTTGAAATGATTGCGGTTCTTTTCCAGCGCGGGGAATTCGTTGCCTCTGATACCCTTGCGACTTCAAAGGCCTTGATGGCCTATGTTATTGGTCTTCCGGCCTACGTCCTGGTCAAGGTTCTGGTCCCGGCCTACTATTCCCGGAAAGACACCAGAACACCGGTCAAGTTCGGCCTGATCAGCATCGGGGTCAATTTCGTCCTGAACATCGTGCTGATGCAGTTCCTGGCCCATGTCGGCCTGGCATTGGCGACCGCCATCGCCTCCTGGGTCAACGTCACGCTGCTGTATCTCTACCTGGCCCGGCGGGATTATTTCAGGGTCGACAAAAGGCTTAAACGAAAAGTGCTGAAAATTATTGGCTCAAGCCTGCTGATGGGGGCGGTGCTGTGGGCCGTATCCGGGCTTCTGGCGCCCTCCTTCGGGAAGGGGACCTTTGAGGGAGGGGCGGCGCTCCTCGCTCTGGTTCTCCTTGGGCTTTTAGTCTACGGCGGCGCGGCGCGCCTGACCGGGGCGCTCAGCATCGCCGAGGCCCGCCAGCTGTTTTCAGGAAAAGGGCCCAGCGGATAGAGCATTTTCCCCTTGCGTTGAAGCAAAGGCGATAATAGGCATATCGGGGTATGACAAACGCTAAAGAGATAAAAAACCAACCGCGCGAACGGGTTTTTTCCGGGGCCCAGCCGACCGGCAACATGCACCTTGGAAATTACCTTGGCGCGTTCCGGAACTGGGCCCGCATGCAGGCGGATTATGACTGCATTTACTGCGTTGTCGACCTGCACGCGATCACCACCTTTCAGGACCCGGAGACCTTAAGGGACAATGTCCGGGATGCCGCGGCGGCCTATATCGCCTCGGGCATCGACCCGGAGGTAAGCATCCTGTTCAGCCAAAGCCAGGTTCCGGCGCACGCCGAGCTGGCCTGGATATTCAACTGTGTGGCGCGCCTCGGCTGGCTCAACCGCATGACCCAGTTCAAGGACAAGGCCGGCAAGCACAAGGAGCGGGCCAGCGTCGGCCTTTATATCTACCCGACCCTGATGGCCGCCGACATCCTCTTGTACAAGGCGACCCGGGTCCCGGTCGGCCAGGACCAGAAACAGCACCTGGAGCTAACCCGCGACATCGCCCAGAAATTCAACAATGATTTCGGGGTCGACTTTTTCCCGATCGTTGAACCGGCGATCCTCGAGGAAGGGGCCAGGATTATGTCGCTCAGGGACGGCAGGCAGAAAATGAGCAAATCCGATCCCTCCGATTACTCGCGCATCAACCTGACCGACGATGCCGGCGCCATCGCCAAAAAAATCCGCAAGGCGCGGACCGACCCCGACCCGATCCCGGACAACCTGGAGGCCCTTAAAGACCGGCCTGAAGCGCTCAACCTGGTGACCATTTACAGCGTCCTTGCGGAGATCCCGCTAAAGCGCGTGTGCCAGGAATTTAGCGGCAAGGGGTTCGCCGATTTCAAGGCCGCCCTGAGCGAGCTTGCGGTGGAGAAACTGGCGCCCATTACGGCGGAAATGTCACGCCTGAAAGGCGATCCGGCTTATATTGACGGCATCTTGACCAAGGGGGCTGAACGGGCCAATGACCTGGCCGCGCCGATCCTGAAAGAGGTCCACCGGATCATCGGCCTCGCTTCCTAAGCCCCCCCGTTCATTGTATATTCACCTGCGATGCCGTATAATTGGCCCCAAGGGTGAAACACTATGATCAGAAAAACCAAGGCATTCGGCCTGCTCTTGCTGGCGGCCCTTCTTCTCGGGGCCTGCGCCACCACCTACCGCACCGACGTCACCCGTTTTCATGAGCTGACCGGGTCGCGCGGGGAAACCTTTATCGTGATTGCCAAAAGCGAGGACAAAAAGGGCAGTCTTGAGCTGAAAAGCTATGCGGCACTAATAAGCGAGCATTTGAGAATGGAAGGCTATACCCCAGCCGGGAATGAAACCCCTGAGATTATTGTAAAAATTGATTACGCTGTTTCCCCGCCGATTGAAAGAACCCGGCGGACAGCCTATCCCGGCCCCTTCTTTGGCGGGTTTTATTACCATGGCGGGCACTATTATGGCGGCCTTCCCTATTTTTATTACCCCCATTATAATTACCCTTATTACGGCTCCCTTGGTTACCGCGGTTATGGCTTCGGTTATGGTTATGGGTTGGGGTATTCTTCTTACCGGACTGCATACATTGTCTACGAGCGCGCCCTGGAAATGGTGATTGAACGGAACGGCGGCGGGGTTTTGTTCGAGGGTCTGGTGAAAAGCGTTGGGCGGGAAAAGAACCTGACAAAAATTATGCCAGTTCTGGCGCGCGCCATGTTTACCGACTTTCCGGGGGAAAGCGGTGCCACTGAACGGATTAAAATCAAGTCTGACGGGGGCGGTAAGTACTAATATTTCCATCATTTTTATCTGAAATTTTCGTTTCTCCTCTTGCGCTTTGGCGCCGCAGTTGCCAAGTTTTCCATTATGGCAGGGACAAAACCCAAAAAAGGCCCGGTGCGGCACCCGCTGAAGGCCCGCAAGCGGCGCTTTGTGGTGGTGATGGACTCTTCACCCGAAGCCCAGGTCTCAATGAAGTTCGCCGCCGCCCGGGCCTCACACGTAAACGGCGGGTCGCTGGTTATCTTCCATGTGGTGCCGCCGGGCGAGTTCCAGCACTGGGTGGCGGTTCAAGACCGCATACAGCAGGAATCCAAAAAGGAGGCCCAGGATCTGCTGCAATCGGTTGCCGCTTTTGTCGAGGAGGAATACGGGATTGAGCCGGAAATAGTTATCCGGGAGGGCAATCCGAAGGAAGAACTGCAAAAATACATGGAAAAGACCCGCGATTTGTTCGCTTTGTTTCTCGGCGCCCATCCCGAAGGGGAACCAGGCCCGCTGGTCGATTACTTTTCCGGCCCCCTGTGCGGGTCCCTGAAATGCCCGGTAGTGATTGTCCCCGGCGGCATGACCATTGAACAAATCGATGAAATGGCTTAAAAGACAAAAAATGTTTATAGAAACCGAACAGACGCCAAACCCCAGGTCCCTGAAATTTATCCCGGACCGCCCGGTGATTGAAAAGGGCACGGTGCATTTTACAGATTCCGGCAAGGCGGAGGCCTCCCCCCTCGCCCAGGCCCTGTTCGCCCTGAAGGATGTCACCGGGGTACTGTTGGCGCCTTCGTTTATCTCGGTCACCATCAAGGGAAATGACTGGAAAGAGGCCAAGCCCGCCATTCTGGGTGTGCTGATGGATCATTTTACCTCCGGCAACCCGGCCGTTCTGGAGACGGCGGTTAAGGAGCCGGAACCAAAGAAAGACAGCGAAGAGGATAATGAAATTGTCCAGCAAATCCGCACCATACTGGATGAAAAAGTCCGTCCCGCGGTGGCCAAGGACGGCGGTGATGTGATTTTTTCCAAATTCGAGGATGGCATTGTCTACCTTAAAATGCAGGGCGCGTGTTCCGGCTGTCCCTCTTCCATTTACACCCTGAAAAGCGGGATCGAGAACCTCTTGAAGTACTATATCCCTGATGTTCAGGAAGTCCGCCAAATCTGAAAAAAGAAGCAAGAGGATGAAAAACCCCCTGGATAACCGGGCCAAGGATTTGATTTTCAGGGAAGCCCGGTCCTACAGCCGCTGGGCTAATGAGGATGTTTCCGATCAAACCCTGAAAGAGATTGTCGAGCTGATGAAATGGGGGGCGACCAGCGCCAATTGCTGGCCGATGCGCCTGGTATTTGTCAAATCCGCCGAGGCCAAGGCCCGCCTGAAACCACATATTGATGAGTTTAATGTTGAAAAGGTCCTGACCGCCCCGGTGGTGGCAATCATTGCCTATGACAGCAAATTTTTTGACCGCATCCCGGAATTTTTCCCCCACAATCCGGAAGCCCGGGAATGGTTTGCAAATGACCAGGATTTGGCTTTTGAAACCGCGTTCCGGAACAGCACCTTGCAGGGGGCTTACCTGATGATCGCCGCGCGCTCACTCGGGCTGGATTGCGGCCCGATGTCGGGCTTTGACCAGGCTGGGGTCAATAAAGAATTTTTCCCGGACGGCCAATACCGGGCTAATTTCATCTGCGCGCTCGGGGTTGGGACTAATGAGCTGCTGTTCCCGCGCTCCCCGCGTCCGGCGTTTGAGACCGTCGCGGAAATAATCTGAAAAGGATTTGAATGCTGCTGGCGCTGGATACGGCTTTTTCCGCCTGCTCAGTGGCCCTGGCTTCACCGTCGGGAGAACTGGCCTCTGCCCGCCATGTGGTGCAAAGCCGCGGCCAGGCTGAAACCCTGGTGCCGATGGTGGACGAAGTTTTACAGCAAGCCGGGGTTAAGCCGCAAGCGATCACCCGGATAGTTGTGACCAGGGGTCCCGGCACCTTCGCTGGGGTCCGGATCGGGATTGCTTTTGCCCGGTCGCTGGCGCTGGCAACCGGCGCCCGGGTTTTAGGGCTAAGTTCGTTTGAAGCACTGGCCGGAATCGTTGCCCTTGAGGGGTCCTGGCCCAAGTCCCTGCCGCTGGTCGTGGCAATTCCGGCCGGCCGGGCCGGCATATCCGTGGAAATGTTCACCAAGCCAGAAAAGACATCGCTTGTGCCGAAAACCCTAAAAGGGCCGAAAATTGTCAGCCTGGAGGATTTTTATGCCTGGACCGGGGCCGGGGAAGGGATAATCGCCGGCCCACGGATGGACCAAATACCGGAGGCGAAGGGTTTTGTAAAAATCGATCAGTGGCCCCGGGCTGAAGATCTGATCCGGTGCGCACTCCTTTATCCCGAAAGTGCTTATGAGGATACCGCAACCCCCCTGTACCTGCGGCCGCCGGACGCCACGCCGCAAAGTCCTTCCCGGTTTTTAGCCGGGTCGTAAACTGCCCTGCTATAAGCCTTTATGAAAACCTGAAATTTGCCGGTGTGGCGCAAGAAAGGGCCATTATCACAGCCAGGGTGGTAAATAAAATAAGGCCCTGGTCATGAAAATCACTGCTTGTTAACCAAATATATACTATTTTAGAGCTATATTTAACTTGCGAATATTAAGGTTTTATTTGAATTTCGCCCTAATTTTAAAGTAATGGGATTTAACAGGGGTCTTTGGCGCCAGTTACCCAAAGGCCCCAGAGGTGAGCCGGACATGAGTGAAAACAATTTGAAAATGCCCCGCAAGGGAAAAAACATTGATCTGCTGGAGCTGACCGCCAAGGTGGTCGCTAACCACCTGTCCAACAATAATGTTGATGTCAAGGACATCCCGGGCCTGATCCGCCAGGTGTACAAGACCATGGAACAGTTGAATGGTTCAAACGCTTCCCTGACCCCGAGTGTGCGGCCGGCGGTGCCGATAAAGGACTCGATCAAGCCTGATTACATTGTCTGCCTTGAGGACGGCAAGCGTCTGAAGATGCTGAAAAGGTACTTGAGGACGAAATATCAACTTAGTCCCGAAGACTACAGAAAGCGTTGGGGCCTGCCACCGGATTATCCCCTGGTGGCCCCTAATTATGCCCTGAAAAGGCAGCAATTGGCCAAATCCATCGGCCTTGGCAGGAACAAGTAAGTCACAGATACCCCCCCGATAAAAAGGGCCGCGAGTTTAATCGCGGCCCTTTTTGCCTTTGGCACCGGAGATAGTTTGTGCTAGTCGGTGGGAAAGTGCTATTGCAAACCAACCGCAATTTTAAACTCTGATAACGAAGCAGGGAAAAAAATGGATAAACACCAGCCGGGCGCGGCGATTAGCGATATTGAGCAGCTTTGCATCGACAGGGGCATGCGCATGACCGACCAGCGCCGTGTCATTGCCCGGGTTCTGTCGGGGGCAACGGATCATCCGGATGTAGAGAAGGTTTACAAACGTTCAACCGCAATTGATCCCGGCATCAGCATCGCCACTGTTTACCGGACCGTTCGCCTGTTTGAGGAAGCCGGTATCCTGGAACGCCATGATTTCCGTGACGGCCGCGCCAGGTACGAACTCTTGTCGGAGGACCATCATGACCACCTGATTGACGTGGATTCCGGTGAAGTGCTTGAATTTCAAAGTGATGAAATTGAAAAGCTCCAGAAGGAAATTGCCGAAAAAATGGGTTTTAAGCTGGTTGATCACCGCATGGAACTTTACGGGGTCCCGCTGTCGCGGAAAAAGAAATCTTGAATATACTGAAAAACCGGGTAAACCACCGGCATCGGAAAAAGCCCGGAGGCTTTGGCTTGGAAAAATGGTGAAAAATGGTGAAATGACACGGAAGGTCCATATCAAAAGCTACGGCTGCCAGATGAATGTTTATGATTCCAGCCGTATGGCCGGTTTGCTGGCGGAGATTGGCTATCGCCTGGCGGATACCCCGGACGAGGCCGATCTGGTCATTCTGAACACCTGCCATATCCGGGAAAAAGCCTCCGAAAAGGTGTATTCTGACATTGGCCGCCTGCGCGCCCTGAAGGAAAAGGGAAAAGCCGCCGGGCGCGATATGACCATCGCTGTTGCTGGATGTGTGGCCCAGGCTGAAGGGGAGGAAATTATCCGCCGCGCGCCAGTGGTCGAACTGGTGTTCGGCCCCCAGACCTATCACCGTCTGCCGGAATTGCTTGAAAGCGTCGCCAAGGCAAAGAAATCCAACCGGCCAGCCGCCATCGTCGATACTGAATTTCCGGTCGAGGAAAAATTTAACCACCTGGCGAAAAGGGCGCCCGCACCGGGCCCTTCGGCGTTCCTGACCATTCAGGAAGGGTGTGACAAGTTTTGCACTTTTTGCGTGGTGCCCTACACCCGGGGGGGCGAGTTTTCACGCACTATTGAGGAAATCGCGCTCGAAGCCCGGGCGCTGGCGGCCCAGGGAGCGCGCGAGATCACGCTGCTCGGGCAAAACGTCAATGCCTTTCATGGTCTGGACAACGACCGCAACGAGCTTGGCCTGGGCGGCCTGATCAGGCGGCTGGCGGGAATAAAGGGATTGGCGCGCATCCGCTATACCACCTCGCATCCGCGCGACATGGAAGACGACCTGATCGCCGCCCATAGTGAAATTGAGGCCCTGATGCCCCATTTGCATCTGCCGGTGCAATCCGGCTCGGATCGGATACTGAAGACCATGAACCGGGGCCACAGCGCGGGCGATTACCTGAAACTGGT
Source organism: Pseudomonadota bacterium (assembly GCA_022568115.1). GTDB lineage: Bacteria > Pseudomonadota > Alphaproteobacteria > Sphingomonadales > SMXR01 > SMXR01. The sequence goes on from JADFFP010000004.1 coordinate 12,817, forward strand.
GGAAAAAATCAGAAAAAGCCGGCCCGATATTGCCCTTTCCAGCGACTTTATCGTTGGCTTTCCGGGGGAGCGGGAAGAAGACTTTGAAAAAACCCTCGAGCTGGTAAGGGAGGTCAACTACGCCCAGGCCTATTCCTTCAAATACAGCCCGCGGCCCGGAACTCCTGCGGCCAATGCCCGGGAGCAGATTCCGGAGGCCGTGAAAGCGGACCGCCTGGCCGCCCTGCAGCAGATTTTAAACGCCCAAAAACAGGCTTTTAACCAGGCCAGTGTCGGCAAAAAGACGACAGTCCTGTTCGAGCGTCATGGCAAACACCAGGGCCAGATTGTTGGCCGCAACCCCTATATGCAGGCGGTGCATGTCGTTACCGAAGATGCAAAAAACTGCCTTGGGGCTCTAAAAGAAGTTGAAATTTTGGCCGCCGGACCCAATAGTTTAAAGGGAAAGCTGACGCTTCCCGCTAGGGCGCAAAGCGCGGCATAATTTACAAACCAGATGACCCTCAAAACCAAATCCAAACAGATCCCGGCCAAAGAAAAAATTGTTTTGTCGTTTGAGGACAATTTGCTTCTCGCCAGCCTTTTTGGCCAGCACGATCAACATCTGGCGCGGATAGAACAGGCGCTGGGCGTGGTTCTTGCCAGCCGCGGCAACAAAATAGTCCTGGAGGGTGAAGCGACCGCCTGCCGGGAAGCAAGAGACGTTCTCCTGTACCTTTACCACACCCTGAAGGCGGGGAATGCCGTCTCCATCGGTGATGTTGACGGCGCCCTGAGGCTGGTCCAGGAAAAGGACCAGGACCTGCTTGCCACCGATGCGGAAAAACAGGACACTGGAAAAATGACCAAAGGGGATCAGAAAGCCGAACCCTCCGGGATGTTGAAAATCCATACCCGCAAACGGGTTATCACTCCCAGGACGGCGACCCAGAACCGCTATATCCGGGAACTGGCCAGCAAAGACCTGGTGTTCGCCGCCGGCCCGGCGGGGACCGGCAAAACCTACCTCGCGGTGGCCGTGGCGGTCTCCAAACTGATCGCCGGGGAGGTGGAACGCATCATTCTGTCCCGGCCGGCGGTGGAGGCCGGGGAAAGCCTTGGCTATCTGCCTGGCGATCTGAAGGAAAAGGTCGATCCTTACCTGCGTCCGCTTTACGACGCCCTGCATGATACCCTGCCCGCCGAACAGGTCGCCAGGTGTATCGAGATTGGCGAGATTGAAATCGCTCCGGTGGCCTTTATGCGCGGACGGACGTTATCGCACTCGTTCGTGATTCTGGATGAAGCCCAGAACACCACCCCGGGCCAGATGAAAATGTTTCTGACCCGGCTGGGGGAAGCCAGCACCATGGCGGTCACCGGCGATCCCAGCCAGGTGGATCTTCCCCCTGGAGCCGAATCCGGTCTGCAGCATGCGATCGATGTCCTGGACGGGATCGAGGGGGTCTCAATCATTAAATTTACCGACAAGGATGTCATCCGCAATCCCCTGGTGCGCCGTATCGTCAATGCCTATGACGCCGGGGAAAAGGGCAAAAACCCCAGGGGCAGGGCAAAATAACATGGCAGATGACCCGAACCCCGGGCTTGAGTTAAAATTGGCCGTTGAGGTGAACATCAAGGACCCGGCCTGGACCAAAGCCTTGCCCCGCCTGGAGGCCCTTGCCGCTGAAGTGGTGAGCGAGGTTCTGGCCCGCCCGGCCAGCTGGCGCCATTATGAAGCCGGCATTCCTGTCAGGCCGGTTGAGGTCAGTGTTTGTTTTGCCGGTAATCTATTCGTCCAGGGCCTTAACGCCAAATACCGGCAAAAAAACACCCCAACCAATGTTCTCTCATTTCCCGCGGATGATGACGGACTTGCGGCCGGAGAGCAGGAGGTATTGCTGGGGGATATCGTGCTGGCTTTCGGGGTCGTGGCGGAGGAGGCGAAAACTCAAGGCAAGTCCCTGCACGAACATACCGTCCACCTGCTGGTCCATGGGGTTTTGCATCTGGTCGGGTATTCCCATCAGGATGAACCCGGAACCAGGGAAATGGAAAAGCTGGAAATAGAAACTCTGTCTGGCTTTGGAATTACCAACCCATACACCACCCCGGAAGCGCGAAGGTTGTAGGTCATGAACACCCCCAGGATAGAAAATAAACCGGCTCCGCAGAGTGAAAAAAGCCCCTCCCGGCTGCGGTTGTTCCTGAAAAAGCTCGGCTTTAGGGGCAATGGCGATCATACCTTAAGGGAAAGCCTGGAAGAGGTTATTGAGGAACATGAAGACACCTCAAAGGAACAAGGACTGGGCGACGAAGAACGTGAAATGCTGCTTAACGTCCTGAAATACAATGAGCTTCGGGCTGACGACATCATGGTCCCGAGAGCCGATATTGTCGCGGTTGAAATTTCGACCCCGTTCAAGGATCTGGTCAAAACCCTGCGCCAGGCGGGTCATTCCCGGATTCCCATATACAAGAAAACCCTTGATGATATTGCCGGCATGGTTCACGTCAAGGATGCCCTGGGCGTCCTGGCGGCGGGCGGGAAAGGAAAAAACCCGGCGATTGAAGATATTCTCCGGGAGATCATAGTCGTTCCCCCGTCGATGCGCCTGATTGATCTTTTGAAGCGGATGAAATCACAGCGCATTCACATGGCCCTGGTGGCGGACGAATATGGCGGAACCGATGGTCTGGTGACGATTGAAGACCTGGTGGAACAGATCGTCGGCGAGATCGAAGATGAATATGATAAGGATAATGAGACCCGGCTGACCTTCATCGGCGGCGGAATTTATGAGGCCGATGCCAGGCTTTCGGTTGAAGAACTGGAAAAAACGCTGAAGAGCGACCTTTTGAGTGATGAATGGGATGAAAACATTGATACTGTGGGGGGATTGATTTTTGCGCTCGAGGGAAGGGTCCCGGAGATCGGGGAAGTGATAGATCATCCGCTCGGCTACCGGTTTGAAATACTCGATGCCAGCCCCAGAGCCGTCAAAAGGGTCAGAATACACCTGCCCCGGCAACCGGAAGCCGGTGAACAAGATTAAAGGGGTATAAAGGTCAAGCATGTTGGGGGTGTTAGGTAGAACAGGCGATTTCGTTAAGGCGCAAACCGGAAAATCGGCGCTGGCGCTTGCTGCTTTCTTTGGCGCCCTGGCCACTTTTTCACTACCGCCCTACCCGTTTACGCTACTGTTTATGTTCAGTCTCCCCTTGGTGCTGATACTTCTGAGCCAGGCAAAGAGAGGGTGGCGGGCCTTTGCCCTCGGTTTTGCATTCGGGGTTGGCTATTTTGGCATGAGCCTTTACTGGGTCGGGGAATCTTTTCTGGCGCAATCGGACGTGCCCCA
>JADFFP010000145.1 GCA_022568115.1 Pseudomonadota bacterium
GCGGCGGGCGGACACTCGGCGAACGTCATGTCGGTATGCCAGAAGTCGTTGCGGCGCCCGGGCTCACCCGGTCGGTTCGGCAGCACCAGCAGTTCCGGGTGGGCCGGGTCGCGATGGGTCGGCAGCGGATGCGGCTCCACCGGGCCGAACACTCTGGTGAAGGCGATCTGCGTTGGTGGCGTCAGCGACTGGTTCCGGAACACCAGCACCAGATGCTCGGCCAGATGACGGCGCAAGTCGGCTTGCTGCTCCTCGTCAAGCGGTAGCGCGAGGTCGAGCCCCCGGATCTCGGCGCCCAACGCGCCACCTATTCTCTCCACCTGCATCTCGATCACGGTGCCAGCGGCACGCAAGGCGTTGCGCCCGGCACCAGGATACCGCCCCGGATCGCCCCGACCGAGACGGTGCCCCAGCGCTCGGCCAGGAAGCCGGGAAGGGGCCGGCCGGACCGCGCGGACAACCAAAGTCGCAGCAAATGCCGCCGTTTCTCCGGCTCGGGGTGATCCTCGAAGTCGGTACGCGCGTGCAGCACCGTGTGATTGTGCAACAGCTGGATGTCGCCCGGCCGCAGGGCCATGCCGAAACCGAGGTCTTGCGCCACCTCTTGCATCGTATCGAGCGCGGCCTGTTGCGCCGCGGTCAATCGCGGGACCTGCGGCAGGCGCTGGGCCGACCGGATATCCGGATCCATGCCGCAACAGGTGAGATAGCCGCCGTAACGGTCGAAGATGCTGACCGGATAAGTAGCGTCCTTTCCCGCAGGCACCTCGCCGAAGCGGTCGCAATGAAACGTGCCATAGAGCGTGCGCAGATGTTGCGGATGGTGCTCCAGAAGATGGTTGTGGACCGAGGCGGCACTGGCGATGCTGCTGAGCCCGCCGGACTTCGCCGGCCGAAGACAGAGCAGACCTACGATGTCGCAGGAATCCGAGTGGAACGGCTGGCGCTGGGTCGTCTGGTAGACCCGTCGACCGGGCTGTTCCTGTACCCGCAGGTCGGTCACGTGACCGAGCAGATGACCTTCAGCGTTCTGCGAGACCGCATCGCCCAGCCAGGTCCCGATACCCCAATAGGCGCGTGCCACGCTGTCGCGCGACAGCCGCTCGACGGGCAGGCCGCGGATCAGGGCGAAGCCGCGACCGTTCAGCAGTTCGTCCAGCAGATCCTGCAAAACCATGCCGAATCCGGGTAACGGGAAGTCCGTCTGAGAGATATCCTCGATGGCCAGTCCCCGGGCCTTAGTCTGTTCGACGGCCGCGTCGATCTCGACAACGTGCTGGTCACTGAGCGTCGTTATGAGCGTGGAGTCGTGAACCAGCTCCGCACCGGTCCAAAGACCAGGGCCGGACCAGACTATCGGTTTGGAGTTCGGGCCAGCGTTTTGATATTGGTGAGGTATGAGCAATCCCCTCGATAAAACCCTTGAAACCTTGGAGCAAAAACTGCTCCGGGGTGATCCGCTGATTGGCCCGATAACGGCGTCAAAGCCGTTGGCCGGCGACGGTTCGATCGCCGGGTACCGGGATGCTCCCCGGGGCAAGCTGGCGGCGGTCCTGATCCCGATCCTGGCGGGCGCCCCGGGGTTGAACATTTTTTTCACCCAGCGGCCCGAGACCATGAAGGAACATCCCGGCCAGATCGCCTTTCCCGGCGGCAGCCAGGACCAAGGAGATAAAACACTGACCGATACCGCGCTTCGCGAAGCACAGGAGGAGATTGGCCTAGATCCCGGCCTGGTCAGAATTATTGGAAGTCTGAGCCCCTACCAGACCATAACCGGCTATCGCGTGACCCCGGTGATCGGCCTTGTTCAACAGACCTTTACGGCCACCCTGGATGCCCGGGAAGTGGCGGATGCGTTTGAGGCCCCGCTGGGTTTTTTTCTGGACAAAGCGAACGTACAAAAACACACTGCCATTTATCAGGGCAAGCCGCGCCCCTATTATGCCTTTGATTATCAGGGGCGGTTTATCTGGGGGGCGACCGCGGCGATGCTGATCAACCTGCGCGAGGCGCTGCTGGCCTACGCCGGGGTGAAGGAATAAATGGCCATGGCCAATGAACAAAAAATAGACATATCCGGCCGCGTTTTTGACTGGATGAAGGGCAGCGCCGGGGCGCTGGTTAGCGCGCTGGGCGAAAACACCTGCCGGTTCGTCGGCGGCGCGGTGCGCGACAGCCTGATCAACAAAACCGTCCAGGACGTCGACCTGGCCACCACGCTCGCCCCCGGGGAGGTGATCGGGCGCCTGGAAGCTGCAAAAATCAAAGTGGTTCCCACCGGGCTGAAACACGGCACCGTCACCGCCGTTTTTCCCGGCCGGCACTTTGAAGTGACCACGCTGCGCCATGATGTCGAGACCTTCGGGCGCCATGCGAAGGTCGCGTTCCATGACGACTGGCGGGAAGATGCCGCGCGCCGCGATTTTACCATCAACGCGCTCTACCTTTCACCGGATGGCGCTCTTTATGATTATTTCGGCGGAGAGGACGACCTGACGCGCGGCCGGGTCCGCTTTATCGGCGATGCCGCCAAGCGGATTGAAGAGGATGCGCTTCGAATCTTAAGACTGTTCCGCTTTCATGCCTGGTACGGGCGGGGGCCGCTGGACCGGGATGCCCTTGAAGCGGTCGGCCGAAAGCTCGATCTTTTGAACATTCTTTCCGGAGAACGGGTGGCGGCGGAGACGTTTAAACTGCTGCGGGCCCCGGATCCCGTGCCGCTCTTGAAGGCCATGAACAAAGTGGGGGTTCTTGGCCAATTGTTTGAGGGATTTACATTTGATTTTAAGTGGCTGGAGCGGGTTGTCAGCTTGGAGAATGTCCTGGGGGATGTTTCCGGCTTGCGCCGGCTTGGGGCGTTTCTGGTTGTCGACGAACCGGCGGCAAAAAATATTGCCACCGCATTGAAACTGTCCAACCGGCAAGGGAAAAGACTTCTGGATGCGGTGACAAACCCGCTGCCCCGAAAAGTGAGCGAAAAAAAGGCCCGGGCTGAACTATATCTCCACCGGGAACAGGCCTTCCGCGACCGGCTGATCCTGCGCGGCGGGGCGGTGGAAGACATCACAGCCCTTCTGGATTATGCCGGCGGTTATGAAATCCCGAAATTCCCCGTGCAAGGCGCTGACCTGAAGAAGCGCGGCGTCAAACCCGGTGTCGAGATGGGCAAAATCCTCGATGACTTCGAGGCGCGCTGGGTTGAAAGCGATTTCCTACTTTCCAAAGAAGACTTACTGGATAATCTTCCCTAGCGCCATTTCACCTCGGGCGGCATCGACATCAGGATGGCGTCGACATTGCCGCCGGTTTTCAGGCCGAACAGGGTGCCGCGGTCATAGATCAGGTTAAATTCCACATAGCGGCCTCGCCGGTATAGCTGGAATTGTCGTTCCCGGTCTTTGAAAAGCGTACCTTTTCGTTTTTCAACGATAGGCAAATAAGCGCGAGTGAAATGATTGCCCACACTTTTCATGAATCCGAAAGATTTTTCGAATCCGAGTTCATTAAAATCATCGAAAAAGAGCCCACCCACTCCCCGGCATTCATTTCTGTGTTTGAGGAGAAAATACCGGTCGCACCATTCCTTGAAACGCGGATAAAGTTGTTTTCCGTAAGGTTCACAAGCCTTGCGGGCAATTGTATGCCAGTGAACCACGTCTTCCTTGAAGGGATAATAAGGGGTCAGATCAAACCCTCCGCCAAACCACCAGACCTCTTGACTCTTCTCTTTTTTTTCTGTGGTGAAAAAGCGGACATTCATGTGCGCGGTGGGCACATAAGGATTTCGGGGATGCAATACCAGTGATACCCCCAGCGCTCTGAATCCAGCACCGGATAACTCCGGTCGCCCTGCCGTGGCCGAAGGAGGGAGCCCGCTTCCACTCACATCGGAAAAATTGATGCCTCCTTTTTCAAATACACTTCCCCCCTCAAGAACAACGGTGTGGCCGCCCCCGCCTTCGGGTCGCTTCCAACGGTCTTTCTTTATCACGGCATCGCGGTCCAGTTCCATCACGGCCGACAGTATCCTTTCCTGCAGGTTAATTAAGTAGCTCGATACTTCGGCGATATTTACGGAGTCTCCAGTCATTTAATTTTCCAGTTAATTTAATTCCAATTCGTTTTGGATAAAGTAATTCCCAAGGCAAACCTGCCATGGTTTCAGCTGCATCCAACCCACCAACCCCGATAGCAATCATTCCAAGACCACCAGCATTTGGAGTATGAGAATCTGTGCCAATCATCAACCCTCCAGGAAATGCATAATTTTCAAGAACCACTTGATGAATAATTCCAGCTCCAGGTTTCCAAAAACCACATCCAAATTTTGCACAAGTGGATTGTAAAAATTCAAAAATTTCACTATTTTTATTTAGAGAAACTTTCATGTCAACATCACCTTGAACTTCA
>JADFFP010000146.1 GCA_022568115.1 Pseudomonadota bacterium
TGACCGCGAGTTCCGGATGCCAGCCCTCGGCAGAAAAACCGGACAGATCCTTCCTGGCGACCGCGGCATAAAACTCTATCCGGAGATCGCCGCGCTCGACCGGGGCGTCGGTTCCGCCAGCGATAATCGCCCCCGCATCAATCAATAAACGCCAGGCATAAGCCCCCGCCAGACGCTCCAGGCCTAGCCGCTCCGGGGCAAAGTGCAAATCGCCAATCGCGTGCGAGGGCTGCATCGAAGGAATAACGCCTAATTCTGCAAAGCGTGGAATATCAGCCAAATTCAGAATTTGGGTATGCTCATCCCGCCAGCGGGGCTCGGCGATCGCCCGTTCTTCGGCCGGGACAGCAGCGAAAGCCTCTTCGTACCAGTCGAGCAGCAGCCGGTTGCCGCCATCGCCAATGGCATGGGTATTGATCTGGATGCCAGCGCGAAGCGCTTTTTTCATCAATTCCAGGTAAATATCCTTGTCGGCCAGCAACAGACCGGTGGCATCAGACCCTTCATAGGGTTCAAGAAGAAGCGCACTTCTGGAGCCCAGCGAGCCATCCATGTAGAGCTTGATGGCCCGGGTTACGACCCTGCCATCGGTGTTTTGCCGTGCCCCGCCCTCCAAAAGATCAAGGGCTTGCGGGTTGACACCTTTAGAGGTGAAAAATCCCTGAACCGAATTATAGACTCGGAGCTTGATTTTTCCCTCGTCCGCCAACCTTTCTATCAGTGCGTAATCATCATAATCGTGCCACATATTGTGAATCGTGGTCCAACCGTGCGAGCCAAGGAAGTCTGAGCTTTTGCCATAGGCAGCTTCCCTCTGCTGGTTGAGGGCGGCCAGGAAATGGAAGCTGCCAATCTCCATCGCCGCGTCAATCAAAACCCCGTTGGGAGTTCCATCTTCTTCCCTTATAATCATGCCCCCGGCGGGATCCGGGGTATCACGGGTGATTCCCAGGAGCTCGAGCGCCCGGGTGTTGGCGATCCCGGTATGGCCGTCCGAACGCATCAGGAAGACCGCATGAGCGGTGGTCACAGAATCAAGGTCATGGCGGTTTGGAACCCTAACCTCCGGCCAGTGAGTTTCAATCCAGCCCATGCCATAAATTTCCTGCCCCGGTGGGGTGGCTTCCACAGCTTCCTTAAGGCGGGAGAGCACCTCCGCCAAAGACAATGACCCCTCAAGTTTCAGGACCATCTCCCGCTGGCCGATGCCCAGAAGATGGGCGTGCCCGTCGGTGAAACCGGGGTACATGAAAGAGGCCTTGAGATCGACAATTTCAGCTCCATCGCCCGCGCTAGCGCGGGCCTCAACCTCGTCGCCGGCAAAGGTGATGCGATTATCCACAACCACCACGGCCTCAACCACAGGGTTTGCATCGTTCCCTGTGTAGATCGTCCCGTTAAGGAAAATTTTGGCTCGGGTTTTGGCCTCATCGGGCGCCTCCCCGCAGGAAAACAGAAACAGGCTGGCAATCAAAACTTTTATAAACAAAGGCATGACATTCCCCCGGGATTGTTTAAAAATTTCGGGTTTTTTTCCGCACCACCATCAGCACGGCAACCACTCCGGCCGCCGCCAGGATAACCAGGGCGAGAATCCCAACCAGCATCAGAACCTCCTGAAGCCAGCCCCAGACATCGGTCACGCCAAAAAACCGGTAGGTCAAATAGGCCAGATAAAAAACCAGCGCGGTCATCAAAACAATTCTAATCGGGGTTAAATGCCGCCATTTTGAGATTTTCTCTTCGGATTTATTAATTTGCCGTGCCATCGCCGCCTATCTTAAGGCCATGTCCCGGCTCCGGCAAGACCCAGAGGCGAGCTTTACAACAGGCCGTGCTTTTTCATCGCGTGGCGCAACTGGTCATAGCTCAGCGACAGATGACGCGCGGTCTCTTTTTGATGATAGCGGTTGGCTGCCAGCGCCTCTTTCAGAAGCGCCCGCTCCACTCCCGCCAGCGTTTCCTTAAGGTTCAGGGGCTGCCGGGCGGAGGGAAGGGTGTTTTCCCTGGGCTTGGCTGGCGGCGGCTCAGCCCCGGTCTTATCCTTTTCGGTTCCGGCCGCCGCACCGGGCCGCCAGGGGTTTTCAAACGGGTCAAGCACCAGCTCGCGTACGGTGGCGTTCTTTTTCGCATTTTTACAGACCGCGCGTTCCACCGCGTTTTTCAGCTCGCGCACGTTTCCCGGCCACGGGTAGTCGATCAAAACCTCCTGGACCTGGCGTGTGAACCCGGGAAAACGCCGCCAGCCCAATTCCTGGGAGATGCCGCGGCCGAAATGGAACGCCAGCTCCATGATGTCTTCCTTGCGGGCGCGAAGCGGCGGCACCGTCAGGACGTCAAAGGCCAGGCGGTCCAGAAGGTCAGCCCGAAATTCGCCTTGGTCCGCCATCGCCGGCAGGTCGACATTGGCGGCGGCCATAATCCGGACATCGACGTTGAGGGTCTCGGCGCCGCCGATCCGTTCAAACTGGCCGTATTCAATCACCCGCAGCAGCTTTTCCTGGGCGGCATGGCTCATCGAGGCAATCTCATCGAGAAACAGCGAACCCCCATCCGCCAGCTCAAAACGGCCCTGGCGGCGCCGGGTGGCCCCGGTAAAGGCGCCCTGCTCGAACCCGAACAGTTCACTTTCCAGCAGGGTTTCCGGTAATGCCGCGCAGTTCAATTTAATATAGGTGTTTTCCCAGCGCTTCGAGAGGTAATGCAAGCGCGCCGCGATCAGCTCCTTGCCGGTCCCGCGCTCGCCGACAATCAGAACCGGGCGGTCGAGCGGCGCCAGCAAGGAAACCTGGTCCAGCAAATCCATAAAAATCCTGGAATTGCCCAGGATTTGAATATCTCCTTGTTCTGAATAGCTCATATTCCTATTATTTGGTTTTTTTTACTATTTTCAAGTCTTTTTTACTATTTTATTTTTACAGCATTTTGGTTGAATAAACTAATTTTCCCAGTGTTTTCAGTGTCTTAAGTAACATTTAAAGAAGTTGGCACGTTTCTTGCTCTTATAGGGGTGAAACACCCTGAAAAAATCAGGGAAAAGAGGAGCGGAACAGATGAACATACTAATGACCCTCACGGAAGCGATGCAGAGCGCCGGTGAAATGGACCGTGAAAGCCGTGCTATTCTAGGCCTTTGCAACACCTCCCCCAAAACCAGCGGCCACCGCTATGACCCCGCCTACAGCGTTTATTTGCGCCGGCGGGCGCGCATCCGGCAGGCCGCCTGAATAAACGGTCAAAGCTGGCCTGAGCCACGACAGATTAAAGAAAGGAACAAAAACATGGGTATTTTTTCAAGACTGACCGACATTATTAATTCCAACATCAACTCGATCCTGGACAAGGCGGAGGATCCGGAAAAGATCATCCGCATGATTATCCAGGAAATGGAAGATACGCTGGTTGAAGTGCGCTCATCCGCCGCCCGCGCGATTGCCGACCAGAAGGACGTCGAGCGCAAAATGAAACGCCTCGGCGAAATCGTAAACGACTGGCAGCGGAAAGCCGAGCTGGCGCTCACCAAGGGCCGTGAAGACCTGGCCAAGGCCTCTCTGGTGGAAAAATCAGAGGCGCTTGAGACCGCCAAATTCCTGGGCGAGGAGCTGGAGCACCTGCAGGAAGCCCTGAGGCGCAACGAGGATGACATTGTCAAGCTGGAGGCCAAACTGCGGGAAGCCAGGGCCAAGAAGGCAACCATCGACGCCCGCCACAAAACCGCCACCAATCATGTCCGGGTCAAGCGCACCCTGCACGACACCCGTATAGTAGATGCCTTTGAGCGTTTCGATAAAGTGGAAGGGCGCCTCGACCGTCTGGAAGCCGAAGCTGAAAGCTACGATTTGGGCAAGGGCCGCTCGCTCGCCGATGAGATCGAGGACCTGGAGCGCAATGAAGCCATTGAAAAAGAGTTCGCAACCCTTAAATCCAAGATGGGCAAAGGCCCTTCCAAAAACGTCAACCCGCCGGCGACGATTTCCAAGTCGGTGCCGGCCACCATTGATAAGGGGAGGAAATAAATTGTGGATGGAGGAATCTTACCCATCCTGGCGCTGACGGTGGTCGCCCCGATTGCCATAATCGGCCATTACGTGACCAAATGGAAAGCAATGAAGCAAGTTACGCCAAAGGATGAAGAAAACATGGGTTCGCTGCGTGAGAGGGCCGAAAAGCTGGAGGACCGGCTGGAAAGCCTGGAGCGGATCCTCTATCCCTCAAATTATACCATTATTTGGCTTGCTGACGGGGGCCTGGCGATTCACGTGCTCGACGAGATCACCACGTTCGCCGACAACTTCGGAGGAGAATCCGAATCGTGGGATGGTGTCGACGTCACGATCGATGCCCGTCTCGACAACCTCCTCATC
>JADFFP010000147.1 GCA_022568115.1 Pseudomonadota bacterium
TTCCCCCAAATATATTCAGGATTGCTTGTAACTATAACAAGGGGCGGCTGTCGCGCTCATCACAATATTAACCCCGCTGTTTTTTTCACAAGGGGAAAAGAGCGGGGATAACTTTAAAAAAAACGGCCCCCGGAGAGGGCCGTTTGAACAACTTGTGTTATTTTCTTTATTTGTCTTTCTTTTTGGCGCTCGATTCAGCTTTAGCCTTGCCCTTTTCCCCGGTGGATTTTTCTGCGGGCTTTTCTGCGGGTTTTTTTGCCTGTTTTTCTTCTGCAGCGGTCTCAACCGCCTCCTTAGAGGGTTCTTCTTTGGTTGCCTCTTTGGTTTCCTTTGTGACTTCATCGCCAGCTTCTTGTTCATCTGGCTCTTGCTGGTGGAGGGCTTCCTCGGCGGCTTCGGCCAGTTCCTTGGTCTCAAACAGTTTTTCAGCGGTGATAACTTGCGCCTGCGCTTCCTCGGCGGAGCGGGCGACATTGACATCAACCTCAATGATCACCTCGGCGTGGAGGCTGACCTTGACCTTGGAGATGCCGATCTCCTTGATCGGGATTTCCATGACGATGTTGCCGCGGCGCACTTGGATGCCCGCTTTTCTTAAGGACGCCGCGATATCCCGGGCGGTGACGGAACCATACAGCTGACCCGACTCCCCGGCCTGGCGCAACAGCACGACCTTGACGCTGGCGGCCGTCTTGGCCAGCTTTTCAGCCGCGACGATCTGTTTTTTGTTGCGCTCCTCGATTTGCTGGCGCTGTTCTTCAAAATATTTTTTGTTGGCGGCGGTGGCGCGGAGAGCCTTTTTCGCGGGCAGCAGATAGTTCCTGGCATAGCCGTCCTTGACGGTGACAACGTCACCAATCTTGCCCAGCTTGCCGACCCGTTCCAGAAGAATAATTTGCATGAGAGGTCCCCTTAATTCTGAATGAACGGCAGCAGCGCCAGGGTGCGGGCGCGTTTGATGGCCTTGGCCAATTCACGCTGCTTCTTGGCCGAAACCGACGTGATTCGCGCCGGAACGATTTTACCGCGCTCGGAAATGAAGCGGGAAAGAAGCCGGACGTCCTTGTAATCTATCTTGAGCGCGTCCTGGCCGGAAAAGGGGCAGGTTCTGCGGCGCCGGAAAAAGGGTTTTTTCTTAAAACCGGTGTTCATTTTCCCCCTCCCTTTTTGCCGGACTCTTTATCATCAGGTTTGTTCTCGGCCCGGTCATCCCGTTTGTGGGCTTCCCGGTCATCCCGTTTGTGGGCTTCCCGGTCATCCTGTCTGTGGCCGCCTTTATCATCCCGTTTGTGCCCAAACCGGCGCGGACGGCGATCGTCATAATCATCGGACGACTTGGCGCGCATCATTACCGACGGGCCTTCCTCCAGCTCATCCACCCGAATGGTCATAATGCGCAGAATATTGTCGTCAAGGCGCTGGTGGCGCTCCATCTCGGCGATCGCAGGGTGCGGGCCGTCGATGTTGAACATGATATAGTGTGCTTTTTTGTTTTTCTTGATCTGGTAGGCGAGGGTTCTGAGACCCCAGTATTCTTCCTTGGCTAACTTGCCGCCGCCTTTTTTCAGAATTTTTGCGAAATCGCCGGTCATGGTCTTCACCTGCGCTTCGGTAAGATCCGGGCGCACGATAAAAACGTGCTCATAAAAAGCCATTTTACTCTCCTGTGCTGATCGCTTTCCGCATTTATATTCGCGGAACCTCCAGCTCGCTTAAAATCAGGGGGGTCTATACCCTCTGGGATCGCGTTTCGCAAGCAAAAACCTTAAAGTTTCCGGACATTTATTCTCCCCTTTCCCGGGCATATAAAGTCCCGCGGTATTGAATGCCGGTAATGACGCCGTTCTGATCCTCTACAAACTCGCCGAGTGTGCCGTTATAAGGTGTCAGTTCCATGCGGATAGAGCCGTTTTCCTTGTAGGTGGTTTTGGAGGAAAGGTTGCCGAAGGTGACCACCAGTTCCCTATCTACCATCAAAAAGGAAATTGTTCCAAAGTCTTCATTATAGTAGCTGCCGGCATAGCGGGCCTCGTCATCGGGGGCGTTGCGCGGGCGTTCAGGAAGGCTTTTGCCCACCATCGGCTGGATCATTCCGGCGATTTTAGCGATTTCTTCCCGGTATGGCGCCTCCGGATTTTCCACCCCGGCGGCCAGATCATAGATGTAGTTGGCGATCATGTCGGGAAGGTAAAAGCCAGGCTGCGAGGCGTCATTGATCAGGACTGCGACACCGATACCCAATTCCGGAATAAAGGACACATGAGCGCGGTAGCCGGAAAAAGAACCGAAGTGGTGGTACATCAAATGGCCGTTGTAATCGGCCTGGTACCAACCGAAACCATAGTGGTGCCGCTTGTAGGTGTAAAATTCCGCCTCCAGGGAAGTTTGCGGGCGCTGGGTACTGGCCACTACTCCAGGGGCGAAGACCTGTTTGCCGTCGATAATTCCGTCACTGAGTTGCGCCTGCAACCAGCGCGCCATATCGCTGGCAGTGGAAAAATGCCCGCCGGCGGCGTGCATGGTGTTGTCTTTCTTGGGGAAGGTAAAGGGGTTTTTGATCCCGTACCAGGAATGCGGCCGGGCGTAATCATCACCCAGTGCTGAAACATAAGCAGTAGTCAAAGTCATGCCGGCGGGCTTGAGAACCTCCTCTTCAACGATGGTTTTCCAGCTTTTGTCGAAATGATGTTCCAGCACCAGACTGGCGATCACATAGCCGGTATTGGTATAACTGAAATCATTGGGGTTTTCCGAAAGCGGCATATTTTTCACAATTTCCAGCAGAATTTCCGGGGTGTGCTGCCCGGAAAAGGCGGTACGCCAGGTCAAGCCCCCTTCCTGCAGGCCATGGGTGTGGGACAAAAGCTGGCGTAAAGTGACCCCACCGGCTGGGGCGCCGGCAAGGTCAGGGAGATATTCCTCAATCGGGGTGTCCAGATCAATCAGCCCTTTATTGGCCAGCGAGGCCACGGCAAGGCCGGTCAGGGACTTGGTGGACGAGGCGATATAAACCTGGGTATCGGCATCCATCGGCTGGTCATCGGATGCGCTGGTGGTCCCGTATCCCTTGGCCAGCAGCGGGCCCTCAGTGGTTGCCACAGCGATGGAATAGCCTGGAACCACATCCAGGGTCTCCATCAAATAGGCCATAAAGGTTTCCAGTTTAGTTTCCAGTTCATGGTCCGGTTTTGCATTGGCGGGCGAGGGGAACAGGAATAAGAAAGATAAAATGCTGGCCAAAAGTGTTTTCTTGAAAGGGCTAAAATCAAGTGAATTCGTTTTTCTGGTGTTAAACATAGATTTTCCTGCTGGTCTGGGTTTACTTAATCCCCATTCAGTAACCGATTCTTGTCAATTGAAATTGTACAGATTTAACCGATATTTGGAAGAAATTCAGTGGCCAATCCCCGCAAGGCCCCAGGCCGGACCCCAAACTGGTTTTTCATGGCGCGTGCCATGTGACTTTCATCATAAAATCCTGCCTCAGCGGCAATACCGGCAAAAGAATCATTGTTTTCCAAAATTAACTCAAGAGCCTTGAAGGTGCGCTGGCTTAAACGAAAATACTGGGGCGCCAGACCTGTTGTTCTTTTGAAAGAACGGGAAAAAGAAGCAGGGTGAACTTTTTTATCCCTCGCAATTGTGGAAATTCGATAATCTTTTTCGTTTTCATATAGAAGGGTTTCTACAGTTTTCCGGTCAGCCGCCTGGTTTGTGTGTTTACGACATAGATTGTGGGCGAGGTCTAAAGCTTTTACACGCAAGGGAATATTCTTGTTTTCAATAAAAAGGACTAAGAATTGCGCCAAACAGGTTGAAAGCATTCCTCCGGATAGCCACAGCCAGGGTAGGGGTTCAGAACCTATTGACCGGTCACTTGCAATGGACATAACCAAGGCCCCTTTGCTTCCGATCTCGTTGCAATGGCGAAAATTGGTTGGCTTCACCATGGCTTGGCCGCTTCCACCGTAAACCCAAGTTCCCGATGTTTTCTCGCGAATATTTCCTTTCAGCAAAAGCGTCATCGACCAGAAATTATGACAATGGGGGTTCATAACATAGTTGGCAGGGTAAAGGACCAAAGTGAACCTCAATCCATCACACATAAACGTGTCAATGGTCTTTTTCGCTGTCATGACGCTTATTTCTTAGGACTTTTTTCTAAAATTCGCAAGCAGTGGAAGCGGAAGCTTAAGCCAAAATTTTCAAAGTGAAGGTTGCCTGGCTGCCGGCGTGGATTATCCATATGTTTTCTCCCTGCTTGGCCTTTACCAGGGTGATGCAATAGATCATAATTATAGATGCAAAAAAGCTTGGCTTGCACTTTCTGGCTTGTGCTAGTATGTCAAACTTGCACGGT
>JADFFP010000148.1 GCA_022568115.1 Pseudomonadota bacterium
AGCCGCCGTCTGGCGGCGAAAAAAACAATGCCAGACCCCTGCCTTCGCAGGGGTGACAATCTATAAGTTATTCTACCCCCTCACCCCACCCCTCTCCCATCCCCCTTCGTTCGCTAAGGCGAACTTCGGCGCGACAGGCGGGGGGAGAGGGAGTTTAAGAGAAGTGTTCTGCCGTTATCCCCTCTCCCTTTCCGCCGTCGCACGAGGCTATGGCGGACTACGCAAGGGAGAGGGGACTAAAAAAACAAGTCCTCTCCCCGCCGAGGGAGAGGATTTAGGTGAGGGGGTGATTTGAGATGCGCAATATCCGCGGAAGCGGGTATCCAGTCAAACCTTAAGCCGCTTCGGCAATCCGGCGAAACGTCTTAACCAATCCGAGGATGCCCTCAAGGCGGTCGTCCAGGTCATGCCATTTCATGAAAATGATCAGTTTGTGATCGGGGCGGAGTTTGGCGGCGACTTTTTTGCCGGAAAGAAACTCCGCCAGCCCGGCCGGGTTCCTGAACTGGTCGTTATGGAAGGAGAGGATCACCCCCTTGGGCCCGGTCTCGATCCTGGCGATCCCGGCGGCCAGGCACTCCAGCTTGATATTGGTGACCTTAAGCAGGTGCTTGACCTCCTCCGGGACCTCCCCGAAGCGGTCCTCGAGTTCTTCCTCGAAATCCCCGATCTCCTCTTTGGCCTCGAAGGTCGAAAGCCTCCGGTAAAGCGCGAGACGGAGACCCAGATCCTCGACGTAATGTTCCGGGATCAAGACCGAGGCGCCGATGTTGATCTGCGGCGACCACTGGCCGGCATCCTCGGCCCCGCCGGTGCGCCGCTCGGCGACCGCCGCCTCGAGCATTTTCTGGTACAATTCGACGCCCACTTCCTTGATGTGGCCCGATTGCTCCTCACCCAAGAGGTTGCCGGCGCCGCGGATATCCATGTCGTGGGCGGCCAGCGTAAACCCGGCGCCGAGCGTATCCAGCGATTGCAGCACCCGGAGGCGCTTTTCGGCGCCTTCGGTCAATGGTTTCCGGGGAGGGGTGGTGAGGTAGGCATAGGCCCGGGCCTTCGAGCGCCCGACCCGGCCGCGTAATTGATACAGCTGGGACAGGCCGAACATGTCGGCGCGGTGGATAATGATGGTGTTGGCGTTGGCGATATCGAGCCCCGATTCGATAATGCTGGTGGTCAGCAGCAGGTCATATTTGCCCTCGTAAAAAGCGGTCATGGCGTCCTCGATGCGCCGCGCCGGCATCCGCCCGTGGGCGATCGCGAACCTGATCTCCGGGATGTAGCTTTTCAGGAACTCCGCCACTTCCTCCAGGTCGGCGATGCGCGGGCACACGTAAAAGCTCTGGCCGCCGCGGTAATGCTCGCGCAGCAGCGCCTCGCGCACCACCACTTCGTCGAAGGGCATGACGTAGGTCCGGACCGCTAATCGGTCGACCGGAGGGGTGGCGATCAGGCTCATGTCTTTCAGCCCCGAGAGCGCCATCTGGAGCGTCCTGGGGATCGGTGTGGCGGAAAGCGTCAGCACGTGGACATCGGCTTTCAAGGCTTTCAGGCGTTCCTTGTGGACGACCCCGAAATGCTGTTCCTCGTCGATAATCAGAAGGCCCAGCGCCTTGAACGAGATATCCCTGGCGAGCAGCGCGTGGGTGCCGATGATGATGTCGGCCAGGCCCTTGCCAAGCGCCGCCCTGGTGCGTTTGGCGCCCAACGGCCTGACCAGCCGGGAGAGCTCCCCGATCACCACCGGCAGGCCCTTGAAGCGTTCCGAAAAGGTATTGAAATGCTGGCGCGACAAAAGCGTGGTCGGGGTGACGATGGCCACCTGGTAGCCGGCCATGACCGCCGCAAATGACGCCCGCAACGCCACCTCGGTCTTGCCGAAACCGACATCGCCGCAGATCAGCCGGTCCATCGGCTTGCCACTGCCCAGATCCTCCAGCACGTCTTCGATCGAGCGCATCTGGTCCTCGGTCTCGGTATAGGGAAAGCGCGCGCAAAATTCCTGATAGATGCCGTCAGGGGTGTGGATCACCGCACCGTCCTTCAATGAGCGGGCGGCGGCCATGGCGATCAGCTTGCCGGCGATCTCGCGGATACGTTTTTTCAGGCGCGCATGGCGGGTCTGCCAGGCGGCCCCGCCCAGCTTGTCGAGCAAGTGATCGCCGCTCTCCCCGCCGTAGCGGCTGAGCATCTCGATATTCTCGACCGGCAGGTAAAGCCGGTCATCGCCGGCGTAGAGGAGCTTCAGGCAATCGTGCCGGGCGCCGCCGGCGGTGACGGTCTCCAGGCCGCTAAAGCGACCGATGCCGTGGCTGACATGGACCACCAGGTCGCCGGGGCTTAAGGCCGAGGCTTCGCGGAGGAAATTCTCCGCCCTCCGTTTGCGCCACACCCGGCGCGGCAGCCGGTCGCCGAGGATGTCGGTTTCGGTGATCAGCGCAAACCCGTCCACGACAAACCCATGGTCGAGCGCCAGCACCGTCAGGCCAAGCGCGGTCGTTTCCATGTCTTTGCGCCTCTTGACCCTGGCGATCCCCTTGATGCCGTGATCGGTCAGCACGGTCGCCAGTCGCCCGGCTGAGGCATCGCTGATGGCGCTGATCAGGACCTTGCGGCCCTCTTTTTTGAGAGTTATAAGATGGCTTTTCAGCGCCTCGAAAACGTTGGTGTCCCGTTGCTCGCGCTCGGCCAGGAAATTACGCCCCGGGGCGGCGCTGAGAGCCAAAACGTGTGCGCTTTCCGGCTCTTTCAGGGGAGAAAGCCTGATCGGCGCCCGGGCCTCCCTCAAGTTTTCCCATTGCCGGGCGGTCAGGTACAAGGCCTCGGGCGGCAGCGGCTGGTAAGGGGTGCTCCATTTGTTCTGTACTTCAGCGCTTTCCTTCCGCGCCAGGTAGTATTCGCCGATGTCATCAAGGCGCTGCAAAACCACCTTGTTGATCTGGTGATCGAGGGTCACAAGCGCCTCGGGCAGGTAATCGAACAGGGTCTCCAGCCGCTCATGAAACAAGCTCAGCCAGTGATCGGCCCCGGGATAGGGGCGGCCCTCGCTGATCGCGAAATAAAGCGGGTCGTCATCCCCGGGCGGGCCGAAGGTTTGCAAGTAGCCGCGCCGGAACCTTTCGATCGAGGCCCCATCAAGCCCGAATTCACGCGCCGGCAACAGCTCCAGGCTCTTTTCATGGGAGGTGGTGCGCTGGGTCAGCGGATCGAAGGCGCGGATGCTCTCTACTTCATCGCCAAACATATCTATCCGGTAAGGGGCCCGGGCATGGGGCGGGTAGAGATCGACCAGCCCGCCCCGGTAGGCATAATCACCGGGCTCGGCCACCGCCTCGACCCGGAGGTAGCCGTGTTCGCTAAAATAAGTTGAAAGCTGGCCGCGGGGGAGGATGGATTTCTCTTTGATAACAAGGGCCTGGCCGCTTATCCACTGGGCCGGCGGGACCCGCTGCAGGGCCCCGTTGATGGTCGTCAGGACGATCAGCGGCGCTTCGATTGCCCCGCCGCCGTGCGCCAGTTCGCTCAAAACCCCGATCCTCTCACTGAGGATATCGGCCTTGGGTCCGGCGCGGTCAAACGGCAGGCAGTCCCAGGCGGGAAACTGCAAAACCTTTACCCCGGGAGCGAAAAACCGCAGGCCGCGGGCGAGCATCGCGCTGCGGGCGTCATCCTTGGCGATGTGCAAAAGCGTGCGCCCCTGGCCAGCGGCTTTTCCGGCCAGATGGCCCAGAATGACGGCGTCATACCCCTCCGGCAGGCCGGCGAGCGTTAGGCTTTTACCTAGGGGAATTTCCCTGTTTACCTTGAGCAAGGTCATTTTTTCATGTGATCGAGGGTTTTGATCTTATCCATGATGGCGTTATCGAAAGCCTCCGGGGTGGGGGTCTTGCCGGTGATCCAGTCGAGGATATCCTGGTCGGCCTGGTGAAACAGCGCTTCGAACCACTGGCAGCCGGCCGTATCCATTTTCTCCAGGTGCTGATCGACAAAGCCGCCGAGGAGCAAATCGGCCTCTTTGGTGCCCCGGTGCCAGGCCAGATAGCGGATGCGCTTTTTATGAACCGCTAGGGAATGTTCTGGTTTTCCGGGCATAATTTGCGCTATCCTTAAGCGATGAGGGGTGGTTTCATGACCTAACTTAAACACGGGGCGAGAGCAAGCCATATGCGACCCAATATCCTCAATCCCCTGTTTGCCGAACTGGCCGAGCTGAAAGGCATCGGACCAAAGCTTTATGAGCATTTCGAGCGGCTTTCGGGCAAGCGCAATATTGACCTTCTGTGGCATTTTCCAACCGCCGTGGTCGACCGCAGCTGGCAGCCCAAAATTTCGGGGTTGGAAGCC
>JADFFP010000149.1 GCA_022568115.1 Pseudomonadota bacterium
CGACAATTCTGGATGCACTTCGTAGGTGATTCTTCGAACCCGAGGATTGGCCCTGAGGATAAGATCGACCTCGCGAATGCGTGGATAGATGCCCCAGGCCTGCGCAGGGACACCCTTCCGGTCAATAGACCGCGTGATTTCGTCAGCTTCCTTGCGGCTTGTCGCATCCAGCGCTGGGCGCAATGGTGCCGGAAATACGCTGCTGGAACGCGGCGAGCCCAGCATTTGCCTTGCGCGCAAATCACACTCTCTGGGGCCAGATTCCGTTAGGCCAATCGGGATATCTATCGCAACGATTATGGGATTTGAAATCCCATCCAGCAGCTCATCAACTGACCCATAGATAGACGAGAAGAGGCTCCCAGATGCGAGGTCCCTGCCTACACAAATCCAACCGCCTTTGCACGCATCTACTCCCAAGATCGGAATCATGTGTAAATCTTATTCTTGTGGCCCGCTAACGCTTGAGCTAACCGGCTGCCCGAACGCAAGTTGGCCTTAAAGCTTGGTTGGAGTACAGACACCACTTGTATTTCAGCCAAGCTTGGGCAGTCCGGTTGAGCGATTTGTTAGCGGGTACGTTGAACGACATGCCGCAACATCTTATTCAGAAAGTCGCCTCAAACCAATTAGCAAATGATCTTCGAAACGAAACTGAGCTGGCCATTACAGAAAGCTGTGGCCCTAAATCTCCATGCCGAAGCGGTCAAGGTAGAGAGCCGCATATTCATCTAAAGTCATCTCTCGACCAAAATCAACCCATTCTTCATCCGTCATCGCTTGGCGACCAGCTGCCCATCCTTTTGCATCTTCACCAACCAGATAGACGAACTCATAGAGATCAACCGGTCCAACACTACCTTTTCCGCCACCCTCGGCTACACTTTCCAGAACGGGGACCAGATCAGGCTGAACGGCCAGTATGAAAAGTGGCAGGATATGGGCACCCAGGACGGAACCCTGTTTGATTCTGACGGTGTCGGCGGCCTGGTTTTTACCGGTAATTCGTTCCGCCTGGAAGAAACCTCAAGCCCGGAATACGAGATCGGCGGTGATTTCACCAAGCGCCTTTCCGGCCAATGGGAAATGAAGTTTATCGGCCTTTATTCACGGGATAATGTCACCTCCCTCCAGGCCGAGGACTTCGACATCACCGGGGATGAGATTGAAAACGATGTCCTGTCGATTGAGGACAAAACCGCGACCGAGACGATCGCGCGGATTTCCGCGGCCTGGACCCCGAATGCAACACATTCCCTTGAAATGGGCAGTGAAATTGCCATCAACAAGCTCGATGCCGCGCTGCAGTTCTTTGAACGCGAGGGGGGCCTGCTGGTGGAACAGGAGGTGGCCGGCGCAAATGCTTTTGTCAAGGAAACCCGCAACGAAAGCTTTATCATTCACACCTGGAAAATCAGTGAGAAATCGTCGCTCGAGACCGCGCTTTTTACTGAATGGTCAAGGATCAGCCAGACCGGAGATTTGAACAATTCAAGGACCTTTTTCTTTTTTCGCCCCAGTTTCGATTTCCGCCATAACATGACGCCCCGCGACCAAATCCAGGTTTCCTTCCGGCGCAGCATCGGCCAGCTTAATTTTGAGGATTTCGCCACCACCGTCAGCCAGGATGACGAGATTATCGGCGGCAACCCGAACCTAAAACCCTGGAAACAGTGGGAGGTCGAGATCGGCTATGAGCACCGTCTCAAGGACGACAAGGGGTTCATAAAGGTGCGCTTGTTTCACCGGGAATTCCAGGACGCGATCGAGCGGATCGAAATTGCTCCCGGCATTTCCGGGGTCGGCAACGTTGGCGATGGCCGGGATTTCGGGATTGCCCTTGATACCAGCTACCGGTTTACCGATCTGGGCCTGAGGAACCTGGTGATCAATACCGAGTTTCAGCTTCGTCACGTGCGCCTTCGGGATGCCTTTACCGGCGAATGGCGGCGCCCCGACTGGGCGCAGGCGACCCGCCTTCGGATCGATATTCGCCACGACGTGCAAAGCCTGAGCTTTTCCTGGGGGCTGAGCGTCAACCGTGACGCCCAGGAAACGTTCCACGATTTTGACGAGGTAATTGTTGTAAAATCCCCGCGCTACTGGATGGAACTGTATGTCGAAAAACAGCTCTTTAGAGGGATTATCCTCCGCGTGAACTGGGCCAATGCGGTCAACCCTGACGCCGGGAGGAACCGCTCGTTCTACCAGGACGGCAGGGCGCTCGGGGTGCTGACCAGGAGCGAACTCAGGAGGCTCAAATTCGGCCGCCGGGTTGAAATTTCCCTGAAAGGAACTTTTTAAACACCAGCACCAGTCCCGCCCCTCACAAAAATTTGACATAAAATGACAGACTCTTGCCGCCTCCAGCCGCTATAATCCGCACATAATTTTAACAGCGCCTGACGGAAGCGGACTGAAAAAGCTTGTTACCGGTGCTTGGCGTTGAAAAACTGTTTCAAGAGGACTGAAAGATGAGCGTACTTACAAAACTAAAATCAACAACCGGATTGTTAGGCATTGCCGGGATGACCATGGCCGGACTGATCTCCGCCTGTGACCAGCCATCCCCGTCAAACGACCTGGTTGAAAAATCCGAAGACGGGGCTTGCGTGGTAGCGCGCCTGGCTGTGGCCAGGGCCGCGACCTCGGATAATATGGAAGCCAAGTGTAACCCGTGTGCGGCGGATCAGGGCTGTAACCCCTGTGCGGGGGAATCATCCTGCAACCCGTGTGCAGCGTCCAATCCCTGCGCCGCTTCGGCATGCAACCCCTGCGCCGCAGCCAACCCGTGCGCGGCCAAGGGAGGCTGTAATCCCTGTGCTGCCGCCAACCCGTGCGCGGCCAAGGGAGGCTGTAATCCCTGTGCCGCCGCCAACCCGTGCGCGGCCAAGGGAGGCTGTAATCCCTGTGCCGCCGCCAACCCGTGCGCGGCCAAGGGAGGCTGTAATCCCTGCGCGGCGGCCAACCCATGCGCCGCTTCGGCTTGTAACCCTTGTGCTGGCGCCAATCCCTGTAACCCTTGTGCTGGCGCCAATCCCTGCAACCCGTGCGCGCCGGGCAATGGCGGCAAGGAATTGAGCCCGGAAGAGGCCTCAGCGGCCTACGAATGCTTCAAGGGAGAAATGAAGACCGCCTACGGCATGTCCGGGGAGGATGGCGCGGCTGATTATCAAGGCTGGTCAAGCTACAACACCTCGCCCTATGTTTCGCTCACCCACGGCGGGCGATATGTCAACAACTATGCCAACAATGCCGCTAACAGCTATGGCCGGTTCGAGGATGCCGGGACTATGCCGGTGGGGGCGATCATCGCCAAGGACAGCTTTGTGGTTGGTGGAGACGGGACGGTTTCCGCCGGGCCGCTGTTCCTGATGAAAAAAATGGATCCCGGGTTTATGCCTGAATACGGGGACTGGAAATACACCATGATCATGCCCGACGGCTCCACCTGGGGCGTGACCGGGGGTAAAAATTCCTCTGGCATGCAGTTTTGCATCGACTGCCACGTCGCGGCCGGGGATTATGACTATCTGTTCTTCCTGCCCGGGGAGTTCCGCAAAGAATAAACGGAAAAAGAAACCAGGCTCAAGAGGGGGGTGACATACGCCCCCCTCTTTATTAGGCTCTGCGGCAGGGCTATCGTCTATTGGCAACACAAAAGGGTTTAACCATGGCAAAGGCAAACACCGGCGGTAAAATTTTTGAACGGTTTTCCGAGGATCAGCTAATCGCCATGCACCAGGCCGGGGCCGAGATTCTGGAATGTTACCGGGTTCTGGCCAAGGCCAAAGCCAACACCGTGGGGGAGTTGTTAAGGGGGCAGGGTGAATTTCTTGAATGGGACCACTATCCCAAGGGCGATGTGGTCGACTGGGAAACCCACAGCCAGTATTACTATCACGCCCACCCCAAAAAGAACCGGCCCGGCGAGCACGGCCATTTTCACACTTTTTTGCGCTATAAGGGCATGCCCGGGGGTGCGAAACCGTCGAAGCTGGACCACCCCCAGAAAAAAAACAGCGACCGCATCGGTGCCCACCTGGTGGCCATCTCAATGGATAAAAAAGGCTTCCCGCTGTGGCTTTTTACCGTCAACCGCTGGGTCACGGATGAGACCTGGTATGGTGCCGGGACCATCATTTCCTTTCTCGAGCGCTTTAATATCGATCACACCTATCCCAGCTGGGCGACCAACCGTTGGCTGACCGCGATGCTGATCCTGTACCGCCCGCAGTGGATGCAAACAAAAATATTGTAGTTGCCGGTATTTTTTCGCACCTGGCTGCTGCTGATGAAACCAAACACAATATATTCACACAGCTGCAGATAAACCGATTCA
>JADFFP010000150.1 GCA_022568115.1 Pseudomonadota bacterium
CACCGAATTTTTCCCGCAAGGGGAGCCCGACAACGTCCGCCTGGCTATTCATGCACGGGGTAATTTGTCGCCGGTGGAGATGGACAAAATTTCCCATGATGTGGAAAAAACCATCGAGGATATTCCCGGCATCAAAACATTTACAGCACCTCCGGGCAGGGGCTTAGCTCGTCGCGGGGCGCCGGCGATGTCGTTTCCCGCATAAATGTCATTTTTGAGGATTGGCAAACCCGCCGTCCGGCCGATGATATTATCGCCGAAATCAGGGAAGCCACCTCGGTTATTCCGGGGATTATCGTCGAGCCCCTGCTCGATGACAGCGGCCCGACCTCGGGCAAGGATATCCAGATCAGGATCGCTTCCGAGATTACCTCGGAAATGGATTTTGTGGTTGATGAACTGGTCACCTACATGGGCACCATGGAAAATCTTGAAGATGTCGAGGATAACCGGCCGCTGCCCAACATCCAGTGGGTGATGGAGGTGGACCGGGCCGAGGCCAGCCGCTATGGCACCAACCTGGCGACCATCGGCAGCATCATCCAGCTGGTCACCAACGGCATCAAGGTTGGCGAATACCGCCCCGACGATGCCGAGGACGAACTGGATATCCGGGTCCGTTTCCCCATCGATGAGCGGGGCATCGAGCAACTTGACAAGCTATTGATGCCAACCCCTCAGGGGAATATCCCAATTTCGAACTTCGTAAAACGGGTTCCGAAGCAAAACGTCAGTAAAATTCGCCGCGAAAATTCTCAGCGGGTCTGGCGAATCCAGGCCAATGTTGTTCCGGATGTTAACGTTAACGCTGAAATTGACAAGGTCAGGGCTTGGGTTGCTAGCCAAAATTTCGACCAACGGGTTGACATTAACTTTGACGGCAATACCCAGCAGCAGGAATCCTCCGAAACATTTTTGTTGCAAGCCCTGTTTGGCGCCCTGTTCCTGATGGCCATGATCCTGATCACCCAGTTTAACAGCCTTTACCGGGCTTTCCTGATCCTCAGTGCGGTTGTCTTGTCCACTGTCGGGGTGGTCCTTGGCCTGATTATTACCGGATCATCTTTCGGCGTGGTTATGACCGGGGTGGGCGTGATTGCGCTGGCCGGGATTGTCGTCAACAACAATATTGTTCTGATCGACACCTACGCCCGGCTGGTGAAAAGCGGCATGGCGCCCCTTAACGCGATTGTCCAGACCGGCGCGCAGCGGCTGCGTCCGGTGCTGTTGACCACCGTCACCACCGTAGTCGGCCTGATGCCGATGGTGTTCCAGTTCAATATCGATTTCTTCACCCCCAGTGTTGTGATCGGCTCGCCGACCTCGTTCATCTGGGTTGGCCTGGCGCAGGCGATCGTCTTCGGTCTCAGCTTCGCGACCGTCTTGACCCTGATCTTGACCCCTGTTTTCCTGGCCCTGCCGGTCCACCTCAAGAGCCGCCGCGCGCTCAAGCGCGAACAAGGCCGCCTGGCCGGCCAGCGTCTGAGGCGCCGTTTTGGCCGCAGGCGCTCGCCGATGCCAGCGGAATAGGGCTTAGGCTTTTTTCGTCAAAGCGTAAAAGCGGTAGACGCTTACCGGAACCGACAGGATATAAAACAGGCCGGCGATGATCAGCATTTGCCACCCGTAAGCGGTCACCGAGGCCGCGAACAGGCCGAACAAAAGCAGGGTGTAAACCAGATAATCTTTCCGGATCATCAGCGTCCTGAACGCGTAGGTTGGAAATTTGGAAATCATGCCGAAGCAAATCGCCGCACTGTAAAGGCCGACAAATTCAGGATTGGTATAAAACCCCTGGCCATATTCGCTGGCTGCCATCACCGGCAGCAACGCCAATCCGGCCGCCACCGGGGCCGGCAGTCCGGTCAGAAAACCGGCTTTTTTTCTCGGTTCGTCATCAACATCCAGGTTGGAATTATAGCGCGCCAGGCGCAATGCGCAGCAGATCGTGAAGGCCAGCGCAATCATCCAGCCCAGGCCGCCCAGCGCCTGGATGCTCCACATGTACAAAAGAACCCCGGGCGCGACCCCGAAGGCAACCACGTCGGAGAGTGAATCCAACTCGGCCCCGAACCGTGAGGTGCTTTTCAAAAGCCGCGCCACCGAGCCGTCCATGCCGTCCAGCACCCCGGCGATAACAATCGCCAGCACCGCGGCGTCCCAGCGCTCTTCCATGGCAAACCGGATCGCGGTGGCGCCGACGCTAAGCGCCAGGATCGTGATCATGTTGGGCAGAATGCTCTTGGCGCCGAAGTGCTTCAGCTTCCGGTCCCGGTTCTTCCATTTGTTGTTCAGTGGTGTCATGCCCCCTGCCCGGTCAGGATCTCAAACCCGCGCGGCGCGGTTCACCCGCCAGGCTGTCCGCCAGCACCGTTTCCCCGGCGATGGTGGTCTGGCCGACCTCAACCAAAGGCTCAACTCCCTTCGGCAAATAGACATCGACCCGGCTGCCGAAGCGGATCAGGCCGAACCGCTCGCCCGGTGTTACCGTCTGGCCTTCATCAAGATAGCAGACAATCCTCCTGGCGATCAAACCGGCGATCTGGACAAAGGCGATTTCACCTCCCTTGGGCGCCTTCATGGCCACCAGCTGGCGCTCGTTGTCTTCTGAAGCCTTGTCCAGGGAAGCATTAAAAAATTTGCCCGGGAGGTAAACCAGCCTGGTAATCTTGCCGGCGATGGGTATGCGGTTGATGTGGACATTAAAAACGTTCATGAAAATCGAGATCCGCCACACCGCGGGACCTTTTGCCCGCAATTCTTTCGGCCAGGGCAGTTTCTCAAGCGCGCAAATGACCCCGTCGGCGGGCGCAATCACCAGCCCTTCGCGCTCCGGGGTGACCCGCCCTGGATCGCGGAAAAAATAACCGCACCAGAGCGTCAGCACCACCCCGATCCAGCCGAGAATGGCAGAGAGCAGGAAAAACAGCAGGGTGGCCCCGCCAAACATCAAAACAAAACGCCGCCCTTCCGGGTGGATTGGGGGAATATTTTTCAGAAATTCGTTCATTTCATCTTGCGCCGGCAATTGGTGAACCGTGTCATATCAGGGGTTTTGCCCCGCGCCAAGCAATAAGCGAAGGGATTTGTCATTTTTCACTTGAGAGGGCTGGGCGCACCCTTTATGAAAGCGGACACAAATTGGTAAATCCATTCAAGGGAAAATCATGTCGAAAATAACAGTGAAAAATCCGGTGGTCGAGCTCGATGGCGATGAAATGACCCGCATTATCTGGAAGTGGATCAGGGAACGGCTGATTCTGCCCTATCTCGATATCGGCCTTAAATACTACGATCTTTCGATTGAGAGC
This sequence comes from Pseudomonadota bacterium, assembly GCA_022568115.1. Classification (GTDB taxonomy): domain Bacteria; phylum Pseudomonadota; class Alphaproteobacteria; order Sphingomonadales; family SMXR01; genus SMXR01. Next base: position 3,312 of record JADFFP010000150.1, read on the forward strand.
CGCGACCAGAGCGATGACCAGATCACCGTTGACGCGGCCGAGGCGATCAAAAAGCACGGGGTCGGGATCAAGTGCGCGACCATCACCCCAGATGAAGCCCGGGTTGAGGAATTCGGGCTCAAGAAAATGTGGCGCTCGCCCAACGGCACGATCAGGAATATCCTGGGCGGCACGGTGTTCAGGGAGCCGATTATCTGCAAGAACATTCCGCGCCTAGTGCCCGGCTGGACCAAGCCGATCGTGATCGGCCGTCACGCTTTCGGCGACCAGTACCGGGCGACCGATTTTGTCATCCCCGGCAAGGGCAAGCTGACCATTACCTTTGAGCCCGAAGACGGCGGTCAGCCGATCCGTCATGAAGTGTTCGATTTTCCCGGCGGCGGGGTGGCGATGGCCATGTACAATCTCGACGCCTCGATCCGCGGCTTTGCCCGCGCCTGCCTTGCTTATGGGCTGGAGCGCGGCTTACCGGTTTATCTTTCCACCAAGAACACCATCCTCAAGGCCTACGACGGGCGCTTCAAGGACCTGTTCCAGGAAATTTTTGACAAGGAATTCAAGGCCGATTTTGAAAAAGCCGGGATCGGCTACGAGCACCGCCTGATCGACGACATGGTGGCCGCCGCGATGAAATGGGAGGGCGGATTCCTGTGGGCCTGCAAAAATTACGACGGCGATGTCCAGTCCGACACCATCGCGCAGGGGTTCGGCTCGCTCGGCCTGATGACCTCGATCCTGATGACCCCGGACGGCAAAACGATCGAATCGGAGGCCGCCCACGGCACCGTGACCAGGCACTACCGGATGCACCAGAAGGGCCAGCCGACCTCGACCAATCCGATCGCCTCGATCTTCGCCTGGACCGGGGGCTTGAAAAAGCGCGGGGTTATCGATGGTACGCCGGAGGTGACAAAATTCGCCAAGACGCTTGAGAATGTGTGCGTCGAGACGGTCGAGGCCGGGTTCATGACCAAGGACCTGGCGCTACCGGTCGGCCCCAAGCAAAACAGGATTACGACC
>JADFFP010000151.1 GCA_022568115.1 Pseudomonadota bacterium
GTCTTCACCCCAGCCGCCGTCCTCACCCTGGCTGCCGACCAGCCAGTCGACTGCTTTCCGGATATAGGGCTGGTTCATGTCCTCGCCCACCGCATTGAGGGCGCACAGCACCGACCAGGTGCCGTAAATATAGTTGGTTCCCCAGCGGCCGAACCAGCTGCCGTCCTGTTCCTGGGCATCTTTCAGGTATTTCATCCCGCGCTCGATGACCGGATGACTGCGCTGATAACCCAGCTGCGCCAGGAAGCTGAGGCAGCGTCCGGTCACGTCCCCGGTCGGCGGGTCCAGCAGCGCGCCATGATCGGCGAACGGGATGTTGTTGAGAAAATAAGCGGTGTTGTCGACATCAAAAGATGCAAAGCCGCCGTTTTTTGATTGCATGCCGGCGATCCAGTCTACCGCGCGCTGGTTGGTATGTTCAAATTCTTCACCATCAACCCGGTCCAGCACCAGGCCGACCACCGCGGTGTCATCCAGGTCCGGGTAATAATCATTGCGGTACTGGAACGCCCACCCGCCCGGCTTAAGCCCGGGCTTTTTCTTGATCCAGTCACCCCCGACATCGAGGATTTGCAGGTCCTTCATCCAGTGGCAAGCCTTCAGTATGGCTTCGGAATTCGGGTCCTCACCGGCCTCCAGAAGAGCGTGCAAACCCAACGAAGTGTCCCAGATCGGCGACCAGCAGGGCTGGATAAAGCGCGGTTTTTGCGACCAGCTGATCAGGTTCCGGACCGCTTTCAGGGCGGTCTTGAAGCGCTCGTCCTGGCGGTCGTAGCCAAGCGCATCCATGGCCATCACCGCATTGGCCATGGCCGGGAATATCGCCCCCAGGCCGTCGAGACCGTTGAGCCGCTCGGTAAAGAAATCAACCGCCCGCTGGATTGCTATCTCGCGGGTTTTTTTCGGCAGGTGGGGCTCGACCCTGCGGAGGATTTTATCGAGCCCGATAAAAAACTTCTCCCAGCCGGTGCCGAGCTGCGGCTCGATATAGGTTTCAATCTCGAACGGCGGGGTGGTGAACAGCTCGGCAATACTGACCCGCTTGGGGTTCCGGGCCGCCGGTTTCAGGGCCGCCAGCACCAGCAACGGCGCGATCACCGTCCGCGACCAGTAGGAAACCTTGCCCAAAGCGACCGGAAACCAGTCGGGCAGCAACATCAGCTCGACCGGCATCACCGGCACCGCGCGCCACGGCACCTGGCCAAACAGGGCCAGGGTATAGCGGGTAAAGACGTTCGATTTTTCCGCCCCGCCGGCGGCCAGAATCGCGGTCCTGGCTTTTTTCATGTGCCGGGCTGAGGGTTTGTCGCCGGCCAGCTTCAACGCCAGATAGCCCTTGACGGTGGCGCTGATGTTCATTGAGCCATCATGGAACAAGGGCCAGCCGCCCCCCGGTTGCTGTTTGGAGCGGATGAAGCTGGCCAGTTCCGCCTCCAGTTCCGGCTCCAGGTCATCGAGGAAATGGTTGAGCATGATGTATTCGGCCGGGATCGAGATATCGGCCTCCAGCTCGAACACCCAGTGGCCGTCTTCACGCTGCATTTTCTTGAAGCTGGCGACGGAGGCGTCCAGCACCCGCTCGATCCGCTTCAGGAACTCAGGCGGGATCCCGCCGTTGCCGCTGTTTTTGGCGTCCGTCATTGCATTCATCCTTCCGGGGTGAAGGCCTACACCAGATAGCCCCGGCTTGAAAACTGTTTTTTATTCTTTTTTGCCAGTTTTTAGGTCCCGGTCCCGGATCACCGCCCGGACGGCGAAAAAGCCGGAGCGCACCGCGCTTTCAATGGTTGCTGGAATATAGGTCTGGGTCCAGTCGCCGGCAAGATAGAGATTGAGAAGCGGCCCTTTCTGCGGCGCCCGTTTCCTCAAGTTGGCCGGGGTCTGGGAAAAGGTCGCGCGCTTTTCCTTGATCACCCGGTATGCAGGAATTTTTGCGTTTCCGGTGCCGAGCGCCCGGGCGACATCCCACCAGACCAGTTTGGCAATGTCTTCAGCGCTTTTTTCCGCCAGACGATCGGCGGCGCTGACCGTGACCGAAGCGATGCCGCCACGGATAAACAGCCAGTGCGCGGTCCCGCCCAAGAGGCCAAGGAACGGGACACTTCCCTCATCAGCCGCTTTCTTTGGCAGCCGGAAATGGACGTTGACGATGGCATGAAACTCCTCTGGTCCCTCAACCTCCTTGACCAGGGCGGAAGTAATATTGGGCGGCAGCGCCAGAATCACCTGGTCGCCGGTCCCCAAAGACGCTGTCCTTTGGCTGAATTTCAGGGCGGTCATTTTGCCGTTATTCCGAACCACTTCTGCGAGGCGGGTTTTGAAGTGGATTTTTACCCCACTCGATTTCAGGAACTTCAGCGCCGGGTCGATAAAGCTTTGCGTGAGACCCTTTATCGCCAGCATCGGCCGGCAGAACTTAGCCCCCTTGAAAAAGGTCTCGTTCAGAACCGCCTTGAGCAAAATCGCCGAGGCCTCACCCGGGGGGGTGTTGAGCGCCGCCAGGGTCATCGGCTCCCAGAACCGCCGATAGAGCAGGCCCTTTCCCCCAGCGGTCTCCGCCACGGTCTTGCCCGGGGCGGCGTTGTTGATCCTGAACGCCGACAGGTATTCAGGCAATTTCACACCCGGGATGCCGCGCCCTTTGCGCAACAGCCAGAACGGGAATTTGCCGGCGCCCGGACGCACCTGCCAGCGTTCCCCGGTCCTCAAATCAAGAAACGGAAAGACCGCTTCGGCCGTCTCGAAAGTCTCTCTGGCGTCAATCATCGAAAGATAGCTTTGGATCGAAAGGTTGCCGGAAAGGATCAAATGATTGCCGTTGTCGATCACCGCCCCCAAGGCCTTGTCCAGGAACGAACGGCAACGCCCGCCGGCCTGTCCGGCCCCCTCATAAAGGGTCACGGGGATGCCCTCCCGGGTCAGTTTGACAGCGGCCGCCAGGCCGGCCATCCCGGCCCCGATGATATGGACCCGGCTCACCTTCTCATCCGATCGCATGGCGCAGCGCGACCATCAGCTTTTGAGCCTTGCCCAGGGTTTTTGTCAGATTTGAAGGCTGTTTCGCCACCGCTTCGGGGCTCCAGCCGCGCTTTTGCAGCCGCTCCAGGGTTCCCAAATAGGCCCCGCGCATGATCAGCGCCGGCTTGATGTCCTGTTGATTGCAGCTGGCCATGATCGCATCGGCGCGGGCGAACTCGGCCGCCGCTATCCCCGCCAGTTCGCGGCAGACCTGGTCCAGCTTGGCATGAGCCAGAACCTCGTCCGGGTTGGTGGTTGGTATGCCGTGTTTTTCCAGCAGTTCCTTGGGCAGATAAAGCCGGTCCCATTCGGCGTCTTCCTTCAGATCGCGCAGAATGTTGGTCAATTGCAATGCCCGGCCGAGAGCATCGGCAACTTCCTTTCCTTGTTTGCCGCTTTCGCCGAAAATCCGGATGCACAGCAGGCCGACAGCGCCGGCGACCCGGGCGCAATAAAGATCAAGCTGTTTGCGGGTGGGCGCCTGGATCGGGCCCCGGGCGTCCATTTCCATGCCATCAATGATGGCCAGAAAAGCGTCCTTTTCCAGGTTAAAGGATGTCACCGCCGGCATCAGGGCCTTGGTAATCAGGTCATCGGAGACGCCCTGGAATAAATCCTTGATTTTGCCGCGCCAGGTCTCCAGGCCTTTCAGCTTGACCGAGACTTCCTGGTCGCTGTCGGCGATGTCATCGACCTCGCGGCAAAAGGCGTAAATGGCAAAAATCGCCTCGCGCTTGGCGCGCGGCTGCAGGCGCATACCCCAGTAAAAGGAGGTGCCCGCGTCCTTGACAATTTTTTCGATTTCTTTTGCTGCGTCCCCCGGCATAAAAAATAGTCCCCTGAAAATGAAAGGTTACTGTCAGGTCATTAAAAGAGAAATGGCGCCCCCGTCAAGGGACGCTGATGGGTTTATTGCCCGGCCGCCAGGTGGGCGGCCTCGGCCTTTTCCATCCCCAGCGCGGACAGCGCGGTAGCAACGATGTCCGCCGCCTGAAGCCCGGCGTCGATGTACATTTCAAGCGGACTGCCGTGGGCGACAAAGCGGTCGGGCAGGAACATCGGCCGGATCTTGAGGCCCTTGTCAAGGGCGCCCGCCCTAGCCAGATGGTTGAGGACAAACGAGGCAAAGCCGCCGATCGAGCCTTCCTCGATGGTAATCAGAATTTCGTGCTCCTTGACCAGCCGGTCGATCAGGGCGGTATCCAGGGGCTTGGCGAAACGGGCGTCAGCGACCGTCGTGGACAGTCCCCGGGCGGCCAGCTCATCAGCCGCCGCCAGGCATTCCGAAAGCCGCCCGCCGTAGGACAGGATC
>JADFFP010000152.1 GCA_022568115.1 Pseudomonadota bacterium
TTTTTCGTCGGTAGGGTATGGCGGTCTTTTGGGGGAGGCTTTAAATAGTCTTTTCGTTCCTATCTATGATTATGTCCCGGCTTTTGGAATACCTTCTTATGCTTACATTGCTCTCTTTTGGGGCTTGGTCGGTTTTGTCCCCCTGCTTTATACCCTCGGCCTCGACAAAGAAGACTGGAAGGGAATTGGCCGCAGTATCATGGGGGGGTTCCTTACTGTGATCCGGGCGATAGTGGCGCTGGCCGTCAAGCTATATGGCCTGTTGTTTCAGACCAAGAAAGGCGGACTTCAGCGAAGGAACCAGCGCGGCCGGCGCGAACCGGTCATGGGGGGCCTCTCCACTAGCAAAAAAGAAATACACTCCCCGGCCAAAACCCGTCTTGGCGAACGGCGTCTGGCTGAACGCCAGCAAGCAATGGATTTCGGCGGCGGTAAAAAATTCAGGCTGCCGACCCTGGATCTTTTGAACGAAGCGCCGGAAGAAAATACCCGCGAAAAAATAGATAAAACCGCGCTTGAGCAAAATGCCCGGATGCTGGAGAGCGTACTGGACGACTTCGGCATCCAGGGGGAAATCGTCAAGGTCTGGCCCGGCCCGGTGGTTACGCTGTACGAACTGGAACCGGCCCCCGGAACCAAATCGGCCCGGGTTATCAGCCTGGCTGATGACATTGCCCGTTCCATGAGCGCTATTTCAGCCCGTATCGCAATCGTCCCGGGACGCAACGTTATCGGTATCGAGTTGCCGAACCTGGACCGCAAGACGGTTTATTTAAGGGATTTGCTGTCTTCGGCCGATTTTGAAAAAAGCCGGGGCAATCTGGCTCTGGCCCTAGGCAAGGATATCAGCGGCAACGCAGTGATTGTAGACCTTGCCTCAATGCCGCATTTGCTGGTTGCGGGGACGACCGGGTCCGGGAAGTCAGTTGGTCTGAATGCCATGATCCTTTCGCTCCTCTACAAGCTGACGCCGGACCAGTGCAAGTTCATCATGGTCGACCCCAAGATGCTGGAGCTTTCTGTATACGATGGCATCCCGCACCTCTTGACCCCGGTGGTGACCGAACCGAAAAAGGCGATCGTCGCCCTCAAATGGGCGATCGAGGAAATGGAGGAACGCTACCGCGCCATGTCCAAGTTAGGGGTCAGGAGTCTCGGGGCCTATAACCGCACGGTTGGTGAGGCAATCAAGAAAGGGAAGACCATTAAACGCCAGGTGCAAACCGGATTTGACCCGGAAACCGGTGAACCGCTTTATGAAATGCAGGAACTTGACCTCAAGCCCTACCCGCAAATTGTCATCGTCATCGATGAAATGGCGGACCTGATGCTGGTGGCGGGCAAGGACGTTGAGGCAATAGTCCAGCGGCTGGCGCAAATGGCCCGGGCCGGCGGTATTCATCTGATCATGGCCACTCAAAGACCCTCGGTGGATGTCATTACCGGAACCATCAAGGCCAACTTCCCGACCCGGATCGCCTTTCAGGTTACCTCCAAGATCGACAGCCGGACAATTCTGGGCGAACAGGGAGCGGAACAACTGCTGGGACGGGGAGACCTGCTGTTCATGTCCGGCAGCGGCCGTATAAAACGCGTCCATGGGCCGTTTGTCAGCGACCAGGAGGTTGAAACCGTGGTCGCCCAATTGAAACGCCAGGGGCAACCGGATTATATTTATGATGTCACGGAAGAACCGGCGGGCGGGTTTGATTCGCCCTTTATTCCAGGCAGCACCGGCGGTGGGGATGAGCTATACCAAAGGGCCCTGGAAATTATCCAGCGCGACCGGAAGGCTTCAACCAGTTACCTGCAGCGCCGGTTGTCGATTGGCTATAACCGGGCGGCAACATTGATCGAGCGGATGGAAGACGACGGAGTGGTCAGCGCTCCCAATCACAAAGGCCGGCGCGAAGTTCTGCTTCCTGAAGTTTAAGGGGTTGTTCACCCGGCATTCACATCCTATCAGTTAGGATGTTTTTAACAAAATAACGGATTTAGAAAATGCCACAGCCCTTATTTGCTATCCTCATGTTTTTCACCCTGGTTTTCTTTTCGGGCGGGGGCAGCTTTGTTCTGGGGCAGGAAACAGAAGCTCTTCCGCCACTGGAGACCCTTGAAGTGGCGAATGATTACACCGCTGGCGCCTCTCTTGAAAGCATCCAGGGATTTTTAAACAGCATTAAAACCATGCGCGCCAACTTCATCCAAATTGCCGCCGATGGCTCCATGGCAAAAGGAACGATGCACATGGAGCGTCCCGGCAAGATCAGGTTTGAATACACCGAAGACAACCCCTTGCTGATCGTCAGCGATGGCGCCATTGTTAATTTGATCGACTATGAAATCGGTCAGATTACCAAGTGGCCGGTGTCTGAAACGCCGTTGGCCCTGCTGCTGCAAGAGGACATAGTTCTGGGTGATAATGTTGAGCTTGCCACCATTCCGACTGAGACCGGGCCGGTAACGATGGTCTCGACCTATGATCCGGACAAGCCGGAGCAAGGAACCCTGACGCTTTATTTCACCGGTTCAGGAAAAAGTGGGGACAGTCCCTTGCTGCTGGACAGTTGGGAAGTTGTTGACGCCAAAGGATCCCTGACCCGGGTGGTGCTGTCAGGCAGTGAAATAAATATACCCTTAGACGACGATCTGTGGAAATTCGACGACCCGCGCAATAAACGCTTTGAACGCCGGCGCCGGCGTTAACCTTTGGAATTAACCTTCCGCCGCCAAGCGGTATCCACCGGGTTCAGTCAGAAGCAGCCGGGCCTGGGAGGGGGTTTCCTCAATTTTTTGCCTCAGCCGGTATATATGGGTTTCCAGAGTGTGGGTGGTGACGCCTGCGTTGTAGCCCCAGACTTCATCCAAAAGCTCGCCGCGGCTTATTGGCTTCCCTTTTGCCCTTAATAAATATTTCAGGATCGACGTTTCCTTTTCGGTCAGGCGGATTTTGCCCTCGGTCTCGGCGTGGATAAGAAGTTTTACACCCGGCCGGAAGGAATACGGGCCAATGACAAAGACCGCATCCTCGCTTTGCTGATGCTGGCGCAGATGCGCGCGAATGCGGGCCAGTAAAACCCCGAACCGGAACGGTTTGGTGACATAATCATTGGCCCCAGAATCAAGACCCAGAATCGTATCGGCCTCGGTATCGGCACCGGTCAGCATGATGATTGGAACCTTGATTCCCATACGGCGGATAATTTTGCAAACCTCACGGCCATCCATGTCCGGCAGGCCGACATCCAGAATAATGACGTCATACCGATTGGTTTCAAGAAGCTTCAGTCCTGCCGTCCCGCTGCCAGCTTCATCGGCATGGGATTCTTCATGCAGCAGGAATTGCTCTTTAAGTTCCTCACGCAGGTCCTTGTCATCGTCCACAATCAGTATTTTTTTCGGGATAGCCACAAAGTCTTTATTCCATTCCTTTTAATAAATTTTAAGTTCGATTTTGCCATGTTCAGGAAGAAATGTTTAGCATCAGGAGCATGTGATATGAAGCCTTTTCATAGGAATCTGGACAATTATAAGGTGCTGCGGGTTTTCTCAGGTAAGGGGAAATCGGCCCTGGGTTTGGCTAATTTTGAAGGGGCCGTCTATGGCTGTGCCCTGGGAAAGGCTGGTTAGGGGCCTCGTGGGCCAAAGATAGCCGTCCCCACCCTGACATGGGTTGCCCCCAGTGCCGCGGCGGTTTTATAATCCTGGCTCATCCCCATGCTCAACTCCTTTAGGCCAAAACGCTGGGCCAGTTTCTTCAGTAGGGCAAAATGCATGGCCGGCTCCTCATCTGCCGGCGGGAGGCACATAAGGCCCTCTATTTTGAGACCCAGATTGTTGCATTCCTTCAAAAAAGCGCCCAGTTCTTGCGGCGTCAATCCACTCTTTTGCGGCTCTTCCCCGGTATTGACCTGAACCAATAGTTTGGGAAAGCGGCCCGATGTTTTCATTGCCCGGGCCAATGCCTTAGCCAGTTTGAGCCTATCGAGCGTCTGGATAACATCAAACAGCCGCACCGCCCCCTTGATCTTGTTGGTTTGCAGCGGGCCAATCAGGTGCAGTTCAACATCCGGGTATTCCTTCCTCAGGGGCGGCCATTTCTGTTCCGCTTCCTGAACCCTGTTTTCACCGAAGACCCGGTGACCGGCCACCAGCGCTTCATCAACTGCTCGGCGGTCGTGGCTGCCTCCTCGACAAGCGCGTCGACCGCCAGCGCCGCCTCCGCCGCCT